>NZ_JWSW01000004.1:0-53705 GCF_000828125.2 Rickettsia asembonensis
GTGCTGTAAAGAGAAATAACATGCAAGATAAGAATTTTGACCTTGATAAATATTATACAAAAATTAGAGCACCTTTTGAAAGAGTATTTTCACAAGATAATAAACGTGTCAGATATATTGGTATTGTCAAAAATCAATTCTTTGAATTTATGAAGGCTATATGTTTTAATTTGAAACGATTAACCGTTTTAACGGTTAGCTAATATTATCATAGATAACACATAGATAGTAACAAAATTTCTACTAATTTTGTATATACTGACCAAAATTTATCTTAAATTTAAACACAAATTTTTCTAAAAAAATATCCTTCCTGTAATTCTCTGTTTAATTCCTTATCTCTCAACACTTCCATTAGGGTATCTTTATAAAAAATATAAATTTTCTAATTTTGTAAAAGCTATGGAATTTGCAAATAAGATAACTGAAATTGCAGAGCAGGAAGCACATCATCCCGATTTAACTATATCTTGAGGAGCATGTAGTGTGGAAATATGGACTCATAAAATCGACGGTCTTACGGAAAGTGACTTTATATTGATAGAAAGTATTAATTCTTAAGTAAAAAGAATAATAGCAAAAATCACACAAGTATCAACAGCTAAACGATGATTTCTTATTAAATTAATTGAATTATAACAATAATCTTAATAATATTTAATAATAAGGCATGTTTATAATAAACATAAGGTAACATTATGCCAAATTATCATATTAAATTTTTACCAAATATAGTTAATTTAATCGGTTATTTTTGTAGACTTATTTTATTACCAAATTTAATATCAGCTGATTCTAGTGAAAATAGTTATGACCAAAGCCTTAATAGAAATAATGTATATTCTGTACATTTAAAACCTTTTTCTAATAGTTCTACATATTTTTTAGATGAGCATCCTGAACATACCTTTGTACATATTGCTGATAAAAAATATATTTTATGTGGATTGGTTAGAGAACTAAAATTTGCGTTTGAAGATATAAATTCATGGTTTTTAATGCCGGAGGCTCAAATTGATACGGTTAATTGGGAAACTGAAACAACAACAAATCACTGTCTAAGTAATTTTATTATAAACTTATTTCATATAAGAGAAGTAAAAGATTTTATTGCTAATATAACTATATCTAACCTAGTAAATGTATTTACTGCACATATAATCGGTGATAATAATTATAACTTTTAATAAAGAATGATAGTACATATTATATGATTGAATCTAGTTGCGATAAAGATATTAGTTTATTGTCTAGAGGAACAAATGAATGTGTTGTATTTACTTTAGGCAATGATACGGATACTTCATTATTTAGTGCTATAAATGAATTAATTGAAGGTGATAGAGAGGTAAATAGTGCTGCTACAATACTATATTTATCTGTATTACAACAGCAGTAACATTAAGTATATTAGGCGTAAGATACCTGGCTAATAAAATTAAGGTACATATAAATTCTGATTACCATGATGATAGTGATCAATATAATATATGTTTAGGTCAAATAGAGGATCAAGAGGCTCTAAATAATTAAGTATACTCGTTTAATTTGAAAAATTGGCTACGTTATCTTTTGCTGATAATCCTCACATACTAGTATGTACGCTGCGTTTATCAGCTTCAAGATGCCTTGCTCTTTTCCAAATTAAACTTCGTCTACCAACTCTTCATTTATGAGAGATATATATAAAATTTTTACTGAATTAATGATTCAAATTCTTTTACGACTGCTTGATAAAGTTTCCGTTTGAAAGGAATTATAATAGATAATAGTTCGTCAAGTGATGTCCAACGCCATTGGTCGAATTCCGGATTAGAGGTATTTATATTAATATCTTCGTTATTTCCTGTAAATCTAATTAAAAACCAGCGTTGTTTTTGTCCACGAAAATTACCGTTCCACAATTTAGGTATTAAAAAGCTTGGTACATCATAACTATACCAGCATTTGCTTTCGGCAATAATATATCCTTTATCGCTTCCTATTTCTTCTAACATCTCACGCATTGCTGCAATACTTGGTGTTTCGCCGGGAACTATCCCACCTTGCGGCATTTGCCATGCAGATATTTTTGTATCTATTCTTTTACCGACGAATATATGGTTATCGGCATTTAATATCATCATGCCGACTCCTGGTCTATATGGTAAATCAAGATGTTTTTTGAAAGAATTTCTCATTATTTTTTTACTTTAAAAAATCAATTATAATTTTACTACTTTATTTTTACCCGTTGTTTTAGCTTCATACATAGCTTTGTCAGCACGTTCAATAAAAGATTCTATTGATTCTTCTTTTTTATATTTCGTAACTCCGATTGAAATAGTTTTTTTTAAAGGTTCAATTTGATCTTCAATGTGAAAATCCATATATTCTATTTTAACTCTAACTCTTTCTGCAGTTTCAATTGCTTTAGAAATATCTATATCCGTTAAAAGTATAGTAAATTCTTCACCGCCGAATCTTGCTATTAAGTCTGTTACTCTGAGAGTATTCTTCAAAATACGGGATACAATCGTTAAAACCTTATCGCCTGCTTGATGACCGTAAGTATCGTTTACGTGTTTAAAATTGTCGATATCGCACATAAGTAAATATAATTTAATACTTTCTTTATTAGCTTTCTCAATCATTTGTTTGAGGTGTATATCGAAATAGCGACGATTAAATAAGCCGGTTAAGCCGTCTTTAGCTGCTAAATTAACACTTTGTTCAAGGTCATTACGTAAATTATCTTGATATTGCTTACGCCTTAATTGTGTTCTAATTCTAGCAAGTAATTCGCTTTCCTCTATAGGATAAATGAAATAATCATTAATACCGAGTTCAATACCTTTCACAACTAAAGGCATACCGTCTTCATCAATTTGTAAAATTATTACCACGCCGCTTATTTCTGCTTTACCTCTTAAAATAACACTGATTCTCAAAGGATCTTCATTTTCGAGCGTACTACTGATAATTACTAAATCGGGTGTATATTCATTTATAATATCTAATTCATCGGAATTACTTATTACCTTTACGTTTTGGGTAATCTTAAGTAACATTTGTTTTATATTTTTAGCTTGTACTACATCATCATTAATTAGTAATATTTTTTTATCTGCAAAAGTGTCATGCATTTCGATATTTGTTACGCCTAATAATGCATTAGTGCTATTACGAAGCTTTAACTCATCAATTAAGCTTTTCATTCTAGATAGCGATTTAAGTCTTACAAATAGAGCAGTATCGTTAATCGGCTTTGTTAAAAACTCATCAGCACCTGCCTCAAGACCTTTAACTCGATCATCAATATCAGAAAGTGCAGTTACCATTACGACCGGTATATGAGTAGTTTCCGGATCGGTTTTTATCGTTTTACATACCTCAAATCCATCCATTTCCGGCATCATAACATCAAGTAGTATAATATCAATTTTTCCTTTTTTAAGAATTGCTAGTGTTTCTTTGCCACTATTTGCAGTAAGAACCGTATAATACTCTTTTAAAAGTTTGGCTGTTAGTAACTTAATATTGGTTTCTATATCATCTACTACTAATATTGTGGTCATAAGATTAAATTCTTGTTTTTAAAGGAAATAATTTGTATATTTATACTTTAATTTTAAGTCTTAAATGTATAATATATGAAAATTTTAGCAAATTCAATTAGAACAGGTAACATATTAGTTTATAATAATGATTTATGGGTTGTAAGCAAAACACCGGAACATACTCAACCAGGGAAAGGTGGAGCTTATGTACAAGTTGAGATGAAAAATTTAAAAACAGGGACAAAACGTAACGAAAGATTCAGTTCTTCCGATTATTTAGAAAAAGCCGAACTTGAACAAAAAGATTATCAATTTTTATATTTTGAAGGTGATGATTTGGTATTGATGGACACCAAACATTTTGAACAAATAAATGTTCCTAAGGAAATTTTAGAAGAAAAATTACCTTTCTTAACTGAAAATATGATTATTAAAGTCGAATTTTATAATGAAAAGCCTTTAAATATTGAGCTTCCTCCAACTGTTATACTTGAAATTAATGAAACTGATCCGGTAATAAAAGGAGCAACCGCTACCGCTTCTTATAAGCCGGCAATTTTAGAAAACGGTATTAAAGTTAAGGTCCCGCAATATTTAGAAGTAGGAGAAAAAATTGTTGTTAAAACTGATGATATGACATATGTCGAAAGGGCAAAGTAAGTTTAATGTCATTCCTGCGAAAGCAGGAATCCAAAAAAAAGTATAAATATAACAAGTTTTTAAAACTAAAAGCTCGATTTATCTCGCTTTATAATGGATTCCTGCTTTCGCAGGAATGACATCGAGTAGATTTTTCGAACCATGCAACAATGCCGATTTATCCACGGTATGACGCTGTAATAAATTAACTATTAAAATAAAATGCAACCTATAACTAATTTATTAATTAATGCCCTGCGTAAAGCAGTTAAGTTTTTGCATAGAGATTTTTTAGAACTCGAAATGCTGCAAAAAAATTCTGTAAGAAACGAAGAATTTTGTAAGCGATCCTATTTAAGATTAAAAACTTTATTATGTGAAGAATTACAAAAACATACACAATATTTATTTTTTCCAGAGGATCAGTTTGATTTAAATAATAACTATGAGAGTGTCTTTTTAATTAATCCTATAGATAGTCCAAATAATTTCGCTAGAAGCATACCTTTTTTTGCGATATCCGTAACTTATTTAAAAAGGAATCAAGAAGTTTTAACTCCTACTTCTACAGTAATATATTTTCCTGCTCTTAATGAAATTTATTATGCTGAAAAAGGTAAAGGAGCTTGGATAGAAAAAAATAATTTAAACTCTAATTATCAAGGATTAAGACTTAGAGTTTCCGATAATGCCGATTTAAAAAACTGTTTAGCAATTATTGAAGATGTAAATCATAATGATTCGGAGGAAATAGAGGTAGATAATATTAGATCTTTTGGCTCTCCTTGCTACGGAGCTACGCTTGTAGCATCAGGTAAAGCGGATTTAATATGTTTATCATTATTAAATTTTACATTATATTATGCCTTTGAGCTTCTTATTAAGGAAGCAGGCGGGATAATTATAGATTCTAACAATAAATTTATATATTCAAATCGTTATATTACTAAGAAACTTAAAAAATATTAGAGGTTATATGTATCAGTTATTTTAATTGATAATTAAAGAGATTTTATAGCGAAAATTAATAAGATTTTAGAAGGAATAGTAGTTCCTATTTCAAGAAAATCTTATAATTTGTAGCAAAAAAGCATTTAATTAGCTTTAAAGTAACTGATACAGTAACCTCTTGGACAGAAATTATTTTAGATTTGCATTTTTATTGTTAGAATATAATAATATTAATATAATTATTAATTCATAAAGTTATGGCACATTATAAAGAGTTTGAATTTGACTGCGATTTTGGTGGACAAAGAGCCAAGTTTAAGTTTTATATAGGTACGCCTCAAGAAGGGCATCATCCACTACAATTTCAAGCAAAATGGTTATCTGACGAAAGAGGCGGTACTATTCCTGATGAGGTTATGAAAGCAATATCACAGCTAAATGATCTTGCCAAAAAAAACGGTGTTCCACTTCCGGATTTATGCGTATATGCTCTTGGTTCTGCTCAAGAAGCCCAGACTACACCTCAAGAAGAAGATAAAAATGAGAGTGAGAACCAAGAGGATAAAGCAGAGCAGGCATAGTTAAAAATAATAAGGAGATTCGTAGAGATTAAAATGAAACAATATAATGATTTATTTAAAATTATTCACCGCGAAGGATATATATTTATTGCTAGCTTTGCATTAGTAAGTTTTTTATTAGCATCATTTAATGAAAAACTTGGCTGTATTGGATTTATCGCTACTGCTTGGTGTATTTATTTTTTCCGTAATCCTGATCGCTTTGTGCCTATAAGTGATGATCTGGTAATAAGTCCTGCAGACGGAATAATTCAAGAAATTAAGGAAGCGTTGCCGCCCCCGGAATTAGGTCTTGGTGATGTGGAAATGATTAGAGTTAGTATTTTTCTAAATATTTTTAATGTCCATGTTAATAGAATCCCGGCAAACGGAAAAATTTTAGCACTTCATTATAATCCCGGAAAGTTTTTTAATGCTTCACTTGATAAAGCTAGTATTTATAATGAGCGTCAGTCAGTATTAATGGAAACTGATCAAGGGCAGAAAATTGTTTTTGTTCAAATAGCCGGACTTATAGCAAGGCGTATAGTTTGTGATTTAGAAGAGGGTAATGAAGTTAAAACGGGCGAGCGATACGGTATAATTCGTTTCGGTAGCAGAGTAGATGTTTATCTACCGTTGAAAACAGCTTTATTAGTGAGTAAAGGGCAGACTGCTATAGGTGGTGAAACTATCATTGCTGATTTTGGACGTAAAAAGACGGCAGAATTTAAGTTTGAGAGGAAGTAGTCTCGTAACTTCAAGGTCGTCATTGCGAGGAGGCATTGTTGCGTGGATGCCCAAACCGTCATTGCGAGGAGCGAAACGACGTGGCAATCCAGAAAAATAATTAAAAAAATTCTGATATACAGAATTTTTTCTTCCTTGCTTCGTCGAATTACTGCGTAATTCTTCTTGCAATGACGAAAAATCTATCCACGCAACAATGCCTTGCGAGGAGCGAAGCTTTGCTGTAATCTTATCAAGTATCCTGAGATTGCGGACGTATAAAACTTATAGTTTTTCCTCGTAATGACGTGATAAATACATTTTGAGTATAAAAATTGTTAAAAATTCGTAAATCTATAATAACTAAGCCTGTACCTCTAATAAAATTAATTCCTAACTTTATTACGTTGCTTGGTTTAGTAACCGGTATGAGTTCTATAAAATTTGCTTTGGATAGCAGATGGGAACTTGCGGTATATTGCATTATAGTAGCGGCAATTATTGACGGTATCGATGGTAGAATAGCAAGGATGCTAAATGCAGCTAGCCCATTTGGTGCAGAGCTTGATTCATTATGTGATTTTGCTAATTTCGGTATAGCTCCTGCTTATTTAATATATTTATGGTCTTTTCAGCAATATGAATATAAGGTATTTTCATCAGCAGTAATGCTATTATTTATAGTGTGTATGGCACTACGTTTAGCTCGCTTTAACGTTGGTATTTATCAACCGAAACAAGATAAAAAAACTGAATATTTTTTTACCGGTGTACCTGCCCCATGCGGTGCTTTACTTGCTTTAACGCCTGTAATGATAGATTTTGAAATCGGTACGTTATTAAATATTAATACCCGTACTCACACTATAACAATTAATATATATTTGGCTATTATAGCTTTTCTACTTGCTAGTAGGCTTCCTACAATCTCAACAAAAAATTTGAGTATTAAACCTGAATATTTATCGCTTGCAATGATTTTAGTTGCTATTGTTATTATAAATCTTATCATATATCCATGGTATTCACTGCCGTTAATTGCAGTTATATATATTCTTTCTATACCAATTTGTTATTTTTTTAAACATAGAGGGTATTGGTAAAGTTAATTATGCCGAGTGTATTACAACAAGCTATCGACAAATATAAACATCATCCATTTACTAAATATGTAATTATTATAGCCTTAATAATATTTATTTATTTGGGATATAGAATTTATGTTTGGGCAAATACACAATCCACGGATAATGCTTACATAGATGCAGATATTTCAAATGTTAGTGCTGAAGTTAGCGGTGTTTTAACAAAGTTATTTGTTACCGATAATACTAAAGTTAATAAAGGCGATCTGATAGGAGAAATTGACGATAGAGATTATAAGGCAAAGCTTGCAGCACTTGAAGCATCTATTGAAGCTTGCATAAAAAATATAGAAATTATAGAGCAAAAAATCTCAATAGGGCAGATTAGCCTAGAGCAAGCGTCTGAAAAATTAAAGCTTACTAAAATAAGATTTGATATTGTTTCAACAGATTTTACTAGAGTGCAGGAATTAAATAAGGCAAAATTTGCTAGCTCTAAAACGTTAGATGATTCTAAAAACGCATATCAAAAAGCCAAAACGGATTATAAACAAGCACAGTTAGATTTAGATATATCTAAGCAAAATTTACAACTTCTTGAGCTTGAAAAAGCAGCAGAACAGGAAAAACTTAAAGAGCTAACGGAAAACAAAAAAGTAACGTTAAGGAGCTTACAAAATACTAAACTTATTGCTATGGTACCAGGTATATTCGGTAATAGTAGTTTAGAAGTCGGAAATTATATAGTACCGGGTAGGGCGTTGTTTTCTATAGTTCAAGATAATACTATGTATATTCAGGCTAATTTTAAAGAAACGCAAATTAAGAAATTTAAGTCCGGCATGAAAGTCAAAATTGAATTTGATGCTTTGCCTAAAAAATAATTTACGGGAAGATTCGTAATATCGCTCCTGCTACCGGTTCTAAATTTAGTTTAATCCCACCCGATAATGCTACAGGTAATTTTACTAA
This sequence comes from Rickettsia asembonensis, assembly GCF_000828125.2. Taxonomy (NCBI): domain Bacteria; kingdom Pseudomonadati; phylum Pseudomonadota; class Alphaproteobacteria; order Rickettsiales; family Rickettsiaceae; genus Rickettsia; species Rickettsia asembonensis. The sequence goes on from NZ_JWSW01000004.1 coordinate 8,476, forward strand.
AATCGTACAACGTGTACCTATTTTAATAGATTTTGAATCCCCAAATGCTAATCTAGTCCCCGGCATGTCAGCAATAATATCAATCAGAACTGATCAAAAGACATAATTTTTGTCAAAAAATAGATTAATTTAATTTTCCGCACGCAAGAACCTATTAAAAGTATACATTCTAGTATTATTTACTTATTACTTAAAAAGTTATATAATATAAGTAATACTAAAAAGTAATAATTAATATGCAAAGATATTTAGATCCTACAAATGATAGTTTATTTAAAAAAATCTTTCGTGATTTAGAAAGGTTAAAGGAATTTATCAATGCAGTTCTTGAACTACCTGAGGGGTTTAGAATTAAAGAAATAGAATTTATACCTGTAGAGCAAGTACCTATTATTGATAAAGGGAAAAAAGCATATTTGATTTAAAGGTTAAAGATGAAGCCGGTAGCTGGTATATAATCGAGATGCAAAAAAGAAATGAAAGCGATTATTTAAAAAGAGTACAATATTATTCTGCTCATTCTTACGTACAGCAACTGACTAAAGGAATAAAGCATAAAGATTTATTACCGGTAATAGTTATTTCTCTTATTAAGACTAAAATTTTTGATGATGAAGTACCTTGTATAAGTCTTCATAAAATGCTTGAAACTAAAACAAATAAGCAATATTTATTTGATTTTTCCTATGTATTTATAGAGCTTAAAAAGTTTGATAAAGATAAGTTTGATAATACTATAGATGAGTGGCTACATTTATTTAAGTGTGCAGAAAACGAAACTAGTCCGTCTGCAAATATAAAGAGCGAGAAAGTACTAGATGCGTATAATGTAATTGAAATGCACAACCTCATCCCCGAAGAATATGACGCCTATATAAGAGCAAAATTAATGGAAGATGCCGAAGAAATAGCTTTATCTGAAAATTTTGAAAAAGGTAAAGCTGAGGGGAAAGTAGAGGGTAAAGCAGAATTAATACAAATGATGCTAAAACAAGGTAAAACTGTTCAGCAAATAATAGAGTTCACAGGATTATCTAAAGAAGAAATAGAACAGCTAAAAGCAAAAATAGAAAATTCTAAAGCTAGTTGATTAATTATTTACCGCTTAACTCTGTTAATTCTTTTTTTAGTTTTATTACTAAAGTTTGTAATTTTTCAAATTCTTCGCGAGTGACGTAATTACCTTTAAGTATTTTATCCTCAATTATGCCACAGCTTTTATCCGCTATACTATTTAAGGTTTTTTGTGCTACGCTGCTAGCTCCAACGGCTACTTTTAAAATATTATTTGTTTTCATATTACCTCTATAGATAAAGCATGTAAGCCGCTATTAAATTCATCGGCAAGTAAGTTATTAATAGTGCGATGATTGGCAATTAGGCTTTTTCCCTGTAATGTTTCTGCAGCAATTATTATTTTTATATGGCTGTGAATCCCGTCATAATGACTAGCATGTTTATAGCTTTCATCTATTATTTCTTGAAAATGTGGTTTTAACACACTTAATTTTTCTTGTATCCTTTCTATGCGGCTCATATTTTTATTTCATTTACAGTAAAAATGTCCTAATATTCTTAAGTATATAATTTTATGATAAAAATGGCAATGTCGGAATTAATAACGGATTATAAAGATTTACAAGATGAGATAGATAAATTGGAAAAAGGCGTATGTTTTGCTTGTAGATTAGTTAATTGTGATGAAATAGAATTTATAGTGCAGGATAAGCATTTTATAATTGAAGATTTAGATCAAATCATTGAAGATGTAAGCAAAGAACTTAATATTTTTTCAAAGTTTAAGAAAATAAAGAAAGATAGAATATTATTTATCCTAAATACTACTGATTCTGACTTAATCAAAAATTTTGCTAGAAAATTATATTTATTTTCACAGCTTTATATTAATGAACAGAAGCCGGCAATTTATATGAATTGTTATATTGCTAGTATTAAATTTCCAAAAGTAAGTAATAATGCTAAAGAAATTGAAAAAACATTAAATATGTTACTTTCACAAAATAATAATTATTATTACCGTGAATATAGCAGTACAGAACATGATTTGGAAAATATAAGAAAATCTAATCTTCAGCTTAACTTATTACGACAAGCCTTAGCAAAAAAGACTATGCGATTTGCTTATCAGCCTATAATAGATCGCAATACCATGAAAGTTCATTATTATGAATGTCTACTTCGTATACCTGATGAGAACGGCATTTATATTTCCGTAGGTCCTATAATCCCTATTGCTGAAAATAAAGGATTAATTTTTATAATTGATCAAATTGTTTTGGAAATGACTGTTAACGAACTTGCAAGCAAACCAAACTTAATGTTAGCCGTTAATATTTCAAATATAGGAACAGGAGATGAAGCTTTATGGGAAATAGCAGAAAACTTATTAAAAGCTCATAATGTTCGGGACCGTTTAATTATTGAAATTACAGAAACTTCTTTCAATGAGAATTATGATAAAATAACTTTATTTATTAATAAACTACGTAAGTACGGATGTAAATTTGCATTAGATGATTTTGGCTCAGGTTTTACTTCTTTTAAACAACTTCAAAGCTTACCAATTGATATTATCAAAATTGACGGTAAATATGTGCGTAGTATTACAAGTGATGTACAAAGTAGGTATTTCGTAGAAAGATTAATTAAAATTTCAGAAGATTTAGGTATTGAAACAGTAGCTGAATTTGTAGAAAATGGAGAAATAGCTAAATTTTTAATTGATTTAAAAGTCGGCGGGCTACAAGGAAACTTCTATTCCGAAGCAAAGTTCGATAGAACCGATGTCATCCCGTGGCTTGACCACGGGATCCAGAAAAAATAACTTTTATAATATCAATGATTTTAATATTTTAAGCTGGATACCGCGATCAAGTCGCGGGATGACACAGTTAGGGCTTGACAATGTTACTTAAAACCTATATGCAGAACCCAACTTTAAATGATTAAACTTAGATGCTGTTACTTGAATTAAAAAAAACTAATCAAACCTTAGAAACTATACATTTTATAGGTATCGGCGGCGTTGGAATGAGCGGTATTGCTGAGATATTACATAACCTAGGTTATAAAGTACAAGGTTCCGATCTAGTAGAAAATTATAATACTAAAAGGCTTGCAGTCTACGGCATTAAAATATTTTTAGGACATGCCGAGCAGAACATTACCAATGTTTCGTATGTTGTTATTTCATCGGCAATTAATTCAAATAATCCTGAAATAAAAGAGGCATTAGAGCGTAAAATTCCTATTATTAGGCGTGCGGAAATGCTTGCTGAACTTATGAGATTAAAATGTTCGGTAGCAGTTTCGGGATCGCACGGTAAAACCACTACTACTTCTTTAATTGCTTGTTTATTTGAGGCAGCCGGTTTATGTCCTACAGTTATTAACGGCGGGATAATAAATAATAAATCGACTAATGCATATCTTGGTTCAAGTAATTATTTAATTGCGGAGGCCGATGAATCGGATGCGACGTTTATTCATATTCCATCAACTATTGCGATAATAACTAACATTGATCCTGAACATTTAGATTATTATAAAGATTTTGAAACATTAATTGGTGCGTTTAAAAGCTTTATTACTAATTTGCCGTTTTACGGTTTTGCCGTTTGTTGTATCGATCATAAAATAGTTCGTAAGTTAGTAGATGATATTACTGAAAGGAAGATTGTTACTTATGGAATCGATTCAGAAGATGCTCATATTATAGCGTTTAATATTAACACTGATATTGCTTCCTCTACTTTTGACGTAAAAATTAGTCTACCAAATGTATTAGGTACAACGATTATTGAAAAAATTACTATTCCAACGCCCGGAAGACATAATATTTTAAATAGTCTTGCTGCAATTGCCGTTGGGATAGAATTAGATTTCGGTATTAAAGCTATTAAAAACGGTTTCAATAATTTTAAGGGTGTAAAGAGAAGATTTACTAAAGTAGCTGAATATAATAAGGCGGTGGTTATCGATGATTACGCTCATCACCCCGAGGAAATCAAAGCAACACTTGCGACGGCTAAAAATATAGCAAATAAACAAAACGGTAAAGTTATTGCTATTTTTCAGCCTCACAGATATTCAAGAATGCAGCATTTATTTGATGATTTTATGCTTTGCTTTAATGATGCGGATATGATTTATATTACCGATATATATGCTGCAGGAGAAGAGCCTATAGAAGGGATTACAAGCCAAAATTTAGTTGATAAAATTGCTAAGAATAAGCATCACGATAAAGCAAATTTTCTAGCACAGCTAGATGATGCGGTCGGGGTTATTATAGATAATGCAGCTTCCGGTGATATGATAATTATGATGGGAGCAGGTAATATTTCAAGTTTTGCTAATGAATTAGATGGGAGATTATCATCCCGCACTTGATGTCATTCCATAGATACCAAGTCGTCATTGCGAGGAGGCATTGTTGTGTAGACCGATAAAACCCACTGTGTCACCCCGTGGCTTGACCACGGGGTCCATAAAAACAATAAAAAATACTAATTTTAGTATTTTAACTGGATCCCGTGGTCAAGCCACGGGATGACAGAGGTGAAGTTGGTCCACGCAACAACGCCTTGCGAGGATAGGCAAAGCCTCGACGCGGCAATCTCATGAAGCAGTACAAAATTCTTGAGATTGCCGCGTCGCTTCGCTTCTCGCAATGACGACTTGGTATCCGTCACACAAGAAAAAAGATGACAGTAAAAATATGTTAATTTTACCGATAGTAAAAGGCGAGTATAAAAAAGATTATAATTTAAAACATCTGACATGGTTTAAAGTAGGCGGTAATGCCGAAATTTTCTTTAAACCTTTTGATAGCGAAGATTTAGCAAGTTTCTTAATACAAAATAAGCAAAAATTACCTATAACTACTTTTGGTGCAGGCTCAAATATTATTATAAGAGACGGGGGGATAGAAGGAGTTACAATAAAGCTCGGTCAGAATTTTAGTAATATTGAGTTTATAGATGATCATCTAATAGTAGGTAGTAGCTGCCTTAATTATAATTTAGCAAAATTCTGTCAAGCAAACGCTATTTCCGGTTTTGAGTTTTTAGTAGGTATTCCTGGTACTATCGGTGGCGGTGTTGTTATGAATGCCGGTGCTTACGGCTCTGAATTTAAAGATATTATAGTGAAGATTGAAGCGATTGACTTTGCAGGAAATTTTCGAGTATTCACAAATGAAGAAATCGGTTTTAAATATCGCAGTAATAATTTACCAAAGGATTTAATTATTCTCAAAGCCGTTTTTAAAGTAAATAAAGGCGATAGTGAAAATATATTATTACGGATGAATGAAATAAATAACGCAAGATCAGCTACGCAGCCTATTAAAGAGCGTACAGGCGGTAGTACTTTTGCAAATCCTGAAGGACTTAAATCTTGGGAACTTATTGACAAAGCAGGACTTAGAGGCTATAGAATAGGCGGTGCTTCGATGTCAGAACTTCATTGTAATTTTATGATCAATAACGGCGATGCTACCGCTAAGGACTTAGAGGATTTAGGCGATTTTGTCCGGCAGAAAGTATTTGAAGATAGCGGCGTTGAATTAAAGTGGGAAATAAAACGTTTGGGTAGGTATGTTTAAAAATCGTCATTGCGAGCAGTCGTAGTACTTGCGTGGCAATCCAGCAAAAATAATAAAAAAATGCTAATCTATAGCATTTTTTACTGGATTGCTTCGTCAAAACTTACAGTTTTTCCTCGCAATGACGAAAAATAAGTCGCAGGATGACAAATAATATGAAATATCAAATACATTGGGTGGAACATTCTGAAGTCAAAATATTAAGTAGTACCGGTAAAAAACATATAGCGTTAGTAGCGGGCGGTATGTCTGCTGAGCGTGAAGTATCCTTAGTATCAAGCGAAGGAGTTAGTAAAGCCTTAATTGAATTAGGATATAAAGTTACCTTTGTTGATATGGGAGCGGATATTGCGGTTAAATTACAGGAAATAAAACCTGATATTGTTTTTAACTGCCTACACGGTACATATGGTGAAGATGGTTGCTTGCCTGGGTTACTTAATATAATGCGAATTCCTTATACTCATAGCGGCGTGTTATCTTCAGCTTTAGCATTCGATAAAATACATTCTAGGAGCTGGTTTTTAACGAATAATATTAATATGGCAGAAAGTATCGTTGTAAGTAAAAACGATAATATTAGCCATCTCTCCAAACTCGCTTATAGAGAGGAATTTGTAGGAGACACTTCACCTCGCACCGCAGTGTACAAAAATGATTGCGCAGATGCGAGTACCGGATCGACGCACAAATTACCTCTAGAAGTAGAGTTTCGAGAGATGGCAAATGATCCTATGAAACGACCATATGTAATTAAGCCTCTTACGCAAGGTTCAAGTATTGGTGTTGAGGTGATATTTGAGGAAGATGATTTTAACTTTGCCGATTATAATTTCCCTTACGGTGATCAGGTGATAATAGAGCAGTATATAAAAGGACGAGAGTTGCAAGTAGCGGTATTAAACGGCAAAGCTCTTGGGGCTTTAGAAATTAAATTACTAAAGAATCGTTTCTATGATTATGAAGCTAAATATACCGAAGGATTTGCTGAGCATCTTTGTCCTGCTCCGCTACCTGCTAATTTATATGAAAAATTACTTATAGAATCAGAAAAAATTTATAAAACAATGAATTGTAAAGGTCCTGCTAGAGCAGAATTTATTTTAGAAGAGCAGAAAAACAAATTATATGCTTTGGAGATAAATACTCACCCAGGTATGACGCCTTTATCAATAGTGCCGGAAATTGCAGCTTATGCAGGGATAAATTTTACTAACTTAATTGAAGAAATTATAAAGACGGCAAGCTTTGAATCATGAGAAAAAAAACAAGCTCCAATAAAAAAAAACAAACAAAAAAAACTAATAATATCTCATTACGCCGAAAATTAGGACTAATTTACAAAAAAGCAATATTAGGGCTTAAGATTGCTTTAATTATCTTTGTATGTCTATTTGTTTTTACAAAATATTTTGCCGGCATAAAAACCTACTTAACAACAAATATATATCAAACAACAACAAAACTCGGGTTTAAACTTGAGAATGTTATCATCGAAGGACAGCAAAATGTCGATGAGCCTACAATATTAAAGGTTTTAAATGCGAATAAGGGCAGTCCTATTTTTGCTCTTAAATTAGACGAAATTAGAAATAATTTAAAGAAAAATAAATGGATCAAGGAAGTATATGTCAGTAGAAGATTACCAAATACGGTATATATAAAATTATTTGAAAGAGAACCTATTGCTATTTGGCAAATTAATAATCAGCTTTTCTTAGTCGATGAAGAAGGTTATGAAATTAGTAAAAATATTCAGCCTTTTCCTCATTTATTACATGTTGTAGGGGAAGGGGCAAATATCTACGCAGGTAAATTAGTACTAGAGCTACAGAAATATCCGGCATTAATGAATAAAACTTCAGCTGTCGTAAGACTCGGAGATAGAAGGTGGAATTTAAATCTTAAAGGTAATATAAGTATTAAGTTACCTGAAAAAGAGTTTGAAGAAGCATTAAAATATGTTGATGCACTTAATAAAGCAAACAAGCTATTTAACCAAAATTATAAGGCTTTGGATTTAAGGGATAAGAATAAGTATTATATTGAGAAATATTAGTTTCTATATAGCTAAACTGTGTCATACCGTGGCTTGACCACGGTATCCAGAAAAATAACTAAAAATACTAATGTTATTAGTATTTTTAACTGGACCCCGTGAACAAGTCACGGGGTGACAATAATTTACATAAAAAAATGAAAGAGAAAATATCAAATTTTGTGACACTTGATTTCGGTAGTAGTAAGATTGCCGTAATTGCTGCTTATATTAGTAAAAAAGGTGAAATTAAAGTAGCTAGCCAAAATTTGCATCATTCTAAAGGTATTAAATCAGGAGTTATATCAGATTTAAAAAATGCTGAAACTAGCATTGTTTCGGCAATTTATGCACTTGAAAAAGATTGCGGTAAAAATATAAAAAAAGTTATATTATCGTTATCAGGTGCCGATACTAAATCTTATTATATTAATTATACCATTAAAGTTAACGGGCAAACCGTAACGCAGCAGGATATTAAAAAGTTACTACAAAAAGCATTACTTGAGTTTAAAGTTAAAAGCCAAGAAATTATTCATTATTTTCCTCTTGAATTTACTCTTGATAATAATTCAGTTGAGAATCCTATAGGTATGTACGGTAGAGAGCTTAGTTGTGAATTACATATTATTGCAGCTAGTTCAAATATGTTATCAAATATTGTACAATGCTTCGCTAAATGTCATGTTGAAGTCACAAATATTACTCTAGCAATTTATGCTTCTGCTATTAGTTGTCTTACGAATGATGAAAAAAATCTAGGCTCGCTTATTATAGATATGGGCGATAAAACTACCTCTTTCGGCATTTTTTTTGCCGGTAAATTAATATATACGTGGCATGTAAATATAGGTAGTTTTCATATTAGCTCGGATATTGCTAAAGTCTTTGGTATTGATCTTGTTACGGCAGAGAAATTAAAAATTTTATACGGTAATGCAATTATACCTTTATTTGAGAAAGATAGTATTATAAATATGGATGATTTTCAGGTTGATACTCATCATAATTTAAATACTTCCATAACAATTTATAAATTAGCCGAGGTAATAAGAGCGAGAGCCGAAGAAATATTATCAATGGTAAAAGCCGAATATGATAAAGCAACAAAAGGGCAGGTTGAAGTTTTTAGAGTTGTAATTACCGGTGGTGGGTCTCAGCTTAGAGGACTTAAAGAGCTTTCAAATAAAATTTTTGAAAAACAGAGTAGAATCGGTAAACCCGAGATTATTGCCGGTTTTACAGAAGATTATAATCCTGCTATGTATTCAGCAACTATAGGAATGCTAAAAATTCATGCTCTAAAACAGCAAAAAGAATTCGCTCATATTAGACTTGATGAAAATAGTAGCTTCTTTAAAAAAGCTTTCGATTGGTTCAAGGAGAATGTTTAGAGATGTTGTTGCGTTGATCTATAGGTATTGCCCGCATAGATCACCCAAGTTGTCATTGCGAGGAGGTATTGTTGCGTGGACCGAAAAACCTACTCGATGTCATCCCCGCGTAGGCGGGGATCCAGAAAAAAGTATAAATACAGCAAATTTTTGAAATTAAAAGCTCGATTTATCTCGCTTTATGCTGGATTCCCGCCTCCGCGGGAATGACATAAAATGATTCACGCAATAATGCCTGCTCGCAATGACGATCCAATATTACCCGGCATCTGGGGTAAAGCCAAAAGCCGATTCTTCTCCTATTACAGGCATAAGATCATTTTCGAGATTACTAACTTCAGTAGATTCATTTAATTCAGGCAAAGTAATGTTTGAAGTAACATTAAATTGTTTTATATATTTAATAGCTTCTTTAGCTAGTTCAATATCATATTTTTTGGTTATTACGTCATAGCAGCGTTCATGATCTTCAGGTTTAATATTCTTGATATTAATCTTTGTAAGCAATTTTGGTAAAATTTCTAAATTATTTTCTTCTAGTGCAAGAAAAATTTTTAACATTGAAATTTTACTTTTATTTATTAATTCATCTATAAAAGATGTTTGTGCTTTTTCTCTAATAACATAGTTTAAAGCTAGATCAAAATTACCGTTATATTTGCTATATACAAAATCAATAACTTCTGAGTTTTTTGTTTTAAGAGCTGATTCTAGCTCCTTATGTGCTATCTTTTTTTGCTATTAAGTACCATTTTAATAGCCGGTAAGTTACATGATTCAATTACTTTTATTGCCCTTAAATCACTAATATTATCAATTTTTGAAGAGATTAATTCAATTATTTGATTCTTCTGTTGAATTCCAAACTGACAATTAAAAGCTATATCAAGGTTATTTCCGTTTATTATCGATATTTTATCGACTATCATTTTAATTATATGCAAATAACCTGTTTCTATAGCTTTCCCTAGATATAGATTCAACTTTATATCCTCAATTTTTCCTGTTTTATTCAATAGTGTTTCAACTGCAAATGGAGCCTGAGATTTAATAGCATGAGATATATATCGACTAGGATCATCATTTATTTTATTAAGTATTGTTTCAGCAAGTAATATAATTTCACAACCGTTTTACTAATAAGATCACAAAAAAGATATGTAAGATCGGTATTATTTATCATATTTAAAATAGTTAACATTTCTTGACCGCTTAAACTCTGATTATATAAATTAAGTATTGTGCCAAACGCCTCCTCTAACTCGTTACTTGTATATATCTTCTCCGAAAAATCATAATCTGGCAATAGCTCTGAATTTAGATGCTCCTGAGAAAAATGTTCTTTGAGTTCTTTATAAAATTCTTTTATTTTTTGATATTGTTCTTGCAAGAATTCTGAAAAACTATTCATATCCATTGTTTTTATAGTTTTATGATCAAAAGCCAAACTATGTATATTATTATTTAATTTGTAACTAATAGAAAAGCTGACGACTGTTAATAACGGTAGATTTTTTACTATAAAATCAATTAAACTCTCTGAGTTACAGTTTTTATTAAACAACAGATTATCTATCCCTGCCTTTGTAGTATTTGTAGCCGGAATATAAGTACATAATACAACATTGCCTTCAACATCTTTTAAATTATGCTGAGCTGCACCGGAATGACAGGAAAATATATGTACAATATTAAGTTGATCTCCTACAGTATTTTTTGCTATTTTTGTCAGAACGTTATGTGCTAGTTGTTCAGAGAGGTTGCAAGTATTATTTTCTTGAAATAACTCTAACCTTAATTGTGATAATAAACTTTTTTCAAAATTCTCCATTCCATGAGCATATATAAATATTTCTTGAGGATTATGAGAAGAAGCAAGATATGTTTTTATCTCATCTTCTTTATAAATTTTTGCTAAAGTTTCTTGGTTTGGTAAGTTTGTTATTCTCGGTCCTTGGAGAACTATTTTTTGTATATATTATTACCTTAAATAAATCATTAAAATTTTTAGAAAAAATTAAGCAATTGAAATAAAAATATATTTATAATAGTTATAAGGAGTACTAATTCATTATAACTAAAGAATTATATTCATTGCTTATATTATGAATTATACACGAAAATTTTATTTTTACAAGATAATAGTTAATTTTTTATTAGGAAATAATATTATTATATAGGATAATAAGAGTATATTTAGTTATGATTAGGTTTATGCTTAGAACAAATTAGTACATTCCCTTTAACTTCAACAATAAAAAGTCGGTCGCCTGTTTTTGCATCAATTTCGTTTGGTGCAAGATAAGCATTCATAATAGCACCGGACCATCTTACTTGTCCTATAGTATCAGAAGAAACGGTAGAACTATAAACCTCTACCGTTTTGCCTATCATATCCGAGTAATTTTCTGTTTTATCAGTTTTATTATAAACATATTTTTTAAGAGGATAATATAATATGCAAAACCAAATAAGAGATAATATACCAAAAAATGTTATTTGATTTGTTAAGCTAACTAGAGGATAGTTATATACCACAAGAGTGTTTGATAATGCTCCAAGCCCAAAGAATAAGAATCCGATACTTGGAACTACAAAAAATTCAACGACTACACAAATTATGCCGATTATTAACCATATTTCGGTGAGGTAATTATTTATCATGAACATAAGTTTTTAAAAATAATATTACGTCAGCTATGTCTTGTAGTTTTGAGATACCGGCAAAGGACATTTTAGTTCCTGGTGCATAGCTACTTGGTTTATGTAAGAAAGCAAATAAACTATCATCATCCCATACGCCGCCGAGTTTTGATAGAGCAGGGGAATATTTATAGTCTGCTATGCTTGCTTTTGGTCTGCCTGCTACATCCCAAAGATGCGGTCCTAGTTTATTTGGACCGTCTTTATCAAGAGAATGACATATTAAACATTTCTTGGCTATTTCACGACCGTTATTGGCATTAGCAGTCTTCATTAATTCCGGTATATTTACCGGTGCTTGCTCTAATGCGATAGTATTTTGATTTTCTGATGATTCTTGAACCGCAACGCTGTAGCCGCGATGCTGTAACTCTAGAGTGGGTTTGTATAATATATTTACAACAAATCCAACCATCATAGCAATTAAACTAGCAAATAAGATGGCTGCAACAATTTTATTTAATTCTTTTCCAGACATTTATTTTGTTTTTTTATTAGAATTTATACTATAATTTAAGTTGTAAGAGAAGTTAATTAAATAAATAAAAGAAAAATTTATAAAAATATTTGTTCTTTGGAGAGAAAAATAAATGTCTGATTCAAAAAAATCAAGGGTTAGAAAAATATTTAATAAGTTAAAATCTTATTGGACTAGTTTTAGACAGAGTAAAATCGGTAAAATATTATTTAGCAATAGTTTAAGTTATGCAGTTTCCGTAGCTTCTATAGCAATAGCAGTTTCTGGGCTTGTTACTCCTATATCACCGATAATTATAGCTGTAGCTGTTGTTTCAGGAGTTAGCGTAGGAATTCAAGCTATAAATGAGACTTTGAAAGTGCATGGCTTGCGTAAACTTCATAAAGAGAATAATTTATTAGTACATAACAGAAATGCTAAAAGTCAGCAAGATTATATATTATCATTAGAACCCAGTTTAAAGGATATTTTGAAAAATGAATTATATACGCCGCAAACGGAAGGTAAGGATACTACTCAAGATAAGTATGAGTTAAATGTAAATAAATTGAAAAGTACAGGACGAATATTTGGAAATAATTTAGGTGGAGCCGCAAGTTTGGCTGCCTCTATTATTAAAGGTGCTAGCGGTAATGTGCTTGATATATTAAAAGCTACGGGTTACGGTATAGTTACGACCGCATCATTAATTATCGATGGTCTTACTGAAAAGGAAAAAATAGAAATAAAAGCAATATTTAAATTAAATATAAATGAAGAATATAAAAAACAAGACACTCCTATATATGAAAATTTAGAACAATTAGAGAATTATACTAAGAATCAAGTATTGCAAACATTGGCTTTAAAAAAATTAATAACGGATAAGAATTATTGGAGTATGAATAAAGACCAAAAAATACAAAAATTTCGAGAAATAAGAGGTAATTTTAATTTTGAAATAAAAAGAAACGGTTTAGAAGAATTTTTTAAAGAAAATAAAATAACAATGGATAATAGAAAAGAGAGTTATGTTAAAGATATTAAAAATGTAATGAATCCATTTTATGAAAATCCTAGTAAAGCCGAAGGATATAGTCTGTTAACTAAAGCTATGGATAAAGATAAAGGTAATAATGCTGAAATAAAAAGGACAAAAAGTGAAAATTTAAAAAGGATGCAAAAAAGAAAGCGAAATTTAACAATATGAAATGATTATTATAACTCACTGCTAGTTACAAATTTGTAAGAAGTAGTATCGCTAAATATTCTATGCAATAATTCATTATTAAGAGCGTGGCTGGTTTTATAGCCTTTAATTGAACTTACAACGCTAGTGCCACTGGTATATAAATCACCGAATAAATCTAATAATTTATGGCGAACAAATTCATCTTCATAACGTAAGCCGTTTGGGTTTAAGATTTTATCCTGCTCATCTATTCCTATAGCATTCTCAAATGAGGCACCTTGGGCAAGTCCTTTGCTTTTCAAATAATCAATATCTCTTATAAATCCAAAAGTTCTAGCATCCGCAATATTTTTAGTAAAAGATTCTTGAACTCTAAAACTTAGATTTTGTCTACCTATAGCTTTACTGCTAAAATCAATGGTTAAATCTACAGTCATGTGATCGGAAGGAGTACAATATAATTCACAATCTTTGTGAACTACTTTTATATCTTTTAAAATTTTTAGATATTTTTTAGGAGCATTTTGTAATTTTTTTCCTGCACACTCAATCATAAACACAAAAGGTTTACTACTACCGTCCATAATTGGTACTTCAGGACCATCAATTTTAATAATTGCATTATCAATGCTGCATCCCCAAAGTGCTGCCATTAAATGTTCAATTGTTGAAATTTGAACTTTATGATCATTACTTATAGTGGTAGATAACAAGGTATCGGAAACATTGAAATAGCTAGCTTCAATATAATTATTTTCAGAAGATATATCGGTTCTAATGAATATAATTCCGGTATTTTCTTTAGCAGGCTCTATAGTTAACTGGGTACGTTTTCCCGAGTGAATCCCGATCCCGTAACAACTAACCGGTTTTAATAATGTACTTTGCTGCATGCGAGGCTATAAAAATATATTTAAATATTAATATTTAATGCTGAATTATACAAGCTATATTATGTTACAAAATATTACGCATATACTCGACAACACTTGTCATGCTGTGGCTTGACCGGTGTTGTTGCATGGCTTAAGAAATTTGCTCGATGTCATTCCTAGCTAAAAGCGGGAATCCAGCATAAAGCGAGATAAATCGAGCTTTTAATTTCAAAAATTTGTTGTATTTATACCTTTTCTTCTGGACTCCCGCTTTCGCGGGAATGACATAAGAGCCATGCAACAAGCCCGGCTTGACCACGGGGTGACACCGAGTTAAATTTAAAATCTATACAATTTATACTTAATAAAATACCAAAAATGATAAGCTACAAAACTACCGACTACGGCAAAAACGGAAAATAAGAAATCACTGCCGTTAATGGTGCCGTAAGGTACATGAGATGATAAAGCTCCGGCATATATACCGATGCTGCACATTGAAAAATACGAAAATAAAGCTGTTCTAAGTTCGTAATCTCTAAATTTATCAATTAGTATTAAAATATTGCAAATATAAATGGATCCTAAACAACTACCGATTAGTATTATATATAATATATTAAGGTTTTTACTAGTTCCATGAAGCGGTAGTAAAATAAAGCAGATGAGCAGAATTATAGTTAGTGATAAATTAGCCAAATATTTATTTACTTTGCTTAATATGTAGCATATAGGAATTATAGAAAAACATATTGCTAGGAAAATATATTTTAGTATGAGTCTTAAATTAATTAATGCTAATTCTTTCTTTAATGCAAAAGCTTCATAATACCATAGTATATCCAATGTGACATAAGCAACTACGAAGCCTGTCAATAATTGTAATTCGACATTTTTTATTAAGGATGAGAATTTTGAATTTAGATTTAATTTATGAGATGTGGGATTATAATGCAGAAATTCGGTTAGTATATTGATACAATATAACAATGCACAGATTACTATAGTATTATTTGTCGGTTTTATAAATGGATTTAATAAATCTACCATTAAGTTTCCACCCGCCCATAACAACATTATACAAGCTAAAAAAAAATATTTCTTTTTTTTGCTACTCTCAATAATGTCTAATGTTATAGAAGTGAAATATGAAAATGTTCCAAAATTAATTAAAATAAAATTAATTTTAATTAGAGTATAATTATTTAATAAAATGAGGTTTATTGTACAAATAATTAATAAAGATAAGCTAATTAAAATAATTTTTTTATTACTTAATCTATTAATTAACTGTGTTAAGGCAAAGCCTGCGATTATCGAACCTATAAATTTAGTTTGATTTATATGATTTATTTGTTCTCCGCCTAAATTTTTATTTATCAGTAAAAAGATTTTAAAATTATAAAAATTTATAGCATTAATACAGGAAAAAATAAATATTCCCAAAAGCGAGAAAAAAATAGTTTTATAATCGTTTTTTAAAGTCATAAATTAAGTGTTTGCTAAACATAAATACATGGTATATAACTCATAATTATAATGATTAAGATTATTATCTTAAAAATTAAAGAGATTCGTAATTCCATTATTTAAGTATATATGGATAGTTATTAGATTATCAGCTTTTAATCAAGTATGGTAGTCTTAATTTATAATTTGTATATAATTATTGTTTAATTTTAAAAAAATTAATGAATTAAATAATATGAAAATATTTTAATGTAAGAAAAATAATAATATATTTTTTAGTATTTTAAAGAGGTGTTATTTGAAGTTTATCTAGAATTTCATTTTTGCTCTTTAATCATAGATAAATTATCTATTTAAATAAATTAATACAAGATAAACAATGATTTTTCTTAAGATACAAGCATTATATTAATTATTTGTTCTTCAAGTTAGTGAGCAAGATAAATGAATAAAAAGATTATAATTGATGCTAATTTTCCAAGCGAAACAAGAGTAGTTTTATTAGGACAAAGCAACAATATAGAAGATATTGAATTTCAAACAACTGTAAGACAACAAAATAAAGGTAATATTTATTTAGCAAAAGTTACAAGAATAGAACCATCGCTACAAGCTGTTTTTATAGAGTACGGAATGGATAAAAGTGGGTTTTTACCGTTTAGTGAAATCCATCCTAACTATTACAATTTGCCTGCCTCAGAGAGAAATTTTCCAGTTAATGCTTTTCCTGAAATAGCTCTTTCAAATATTACGGTTGAGGATGATAAAGAGAAACCGGCTGCTATATATGATTCTTTGGTTGATAGTGAAGAAATTGACCTAAAAACCATAGAAGATTTAGTAGAGAGTAAATTCCAGTCAGAACTTAATTTAGAAGCGGCTGACGATATTGAAATTATTCAAAGCGGTGTTGAGCAGAACGTTCCGCAATATAAACAATATAAAGTTCAGGACGTAATAAGAAAAAACCAAATATTATTAGTACAGGTTACTAAGGAAGAACGAGGAAATAAATGTGCCGCTTTTACTACTTATATATCCTTGGCTGGTAAATATTGTGTTTTAATGCCTAATAAAGGTTCGCAAAACGGCATATCACGTAAAATATCAAACGGGGAAGAAAGAAAAAGACTGAAAGATATTTTAAATAAAATAGTAAGCGGTGACAAAAATGCTTACAGCATCATTGTTAGAACCGCTGGTAGAGGAAGTAGCACCTTAGATTTGAAGAAGGACTATAATTATTTAACAAGGTTATGGAATAAAATTCGTAAAAGTACTATTAAATTTCCGGCTCCGTGTTTTATTCATGAAGAAGATAGTATAATACGTAAAACCATACGTGATATGTGCGATCACAATGTTAAAGAGGTGGTAATTCAAGGACAAGAGGCTTATGAAGACGCTTCAAAATTTATGCAGGATTTATTACCTTCAGAGCTTTCAAAACTTAGAGAACATAAAAATAAAACTCCTATATTTACTAAGTTTAAAGTAGAAGAGCAGCTAGTTAAATTATATCAGCCTGTCGTGACGCTACCTTCAGGGGGATATATCGTTATTAATCCTACAGAAGCTCTTATTTCAATTGATGTAAATTCCGGTAAATCAACTTCTGAAAAAAATATTGAAGAAACGGCACTAAAAACTAATTTAGAAGCAGCCAAAGAAGTAGCGAAGCAAGTAAAGCTTAGAGATCTATCAGGTTTGATAGTTGTTGATTTTATAGACATGAGTGAAGCTAAGAATCGTAAAATTATTGAACGATCCTTTAAAGAGTTTTTAAGTCGTGACCGTGCTCGTATACAAACCGGTAATATTAGTCAGTTTGGACTACTTGAATTCTCAAGGCAGAGATTACGTTCTTCTTTCTTAGAAACTAATTCGGCAATTTGTTCTCATTGCAACGGTAAAGGAGTCATTAGAGCAAGTGACGCTAATGCTATGTTAATTTTACGTACTATAGAGAATGAAATTTTTGAAGAAATAATTGATATAATAAATGTTTTTACTAATATCGTTTCAGTTGTTTATCTACTTAATAATAAACGTGCTGAGATAAAATTTATTGAAGAAAAATATAATATAAAGCTTAATTTTTATTCCGATCCTAATGCTACATCAGATAGTTATTCGATTGAAAAAGTGAAGCTGTTGAAGAAAAATAATAATAATGTTAATCCTGTTAAGCCGGTAATTCAGAATCATAGTGCCGATTATACTGAAGAAGAGCCGAAAAAAGAACAGTTACGCAAAAATAAACATAAATGGAAAACAGCTAATAATAGTAATAATATTGCTAATGAAGTAAAAGATAAGAGTTTAGAGGTAAAAGAACCGGTAGAGCAAACCGTAAGCGTTGTGGAAGAGGTGAAAGTTGTAGAAAGTAATGCAGGCTTAGAAGAAGCACAAGCTGTTCCAAAAAAGACAAAACGTAGATATCGTAATAAAAAATCAAATAAGAAACGTCCTGCTAATACCGTTGAAGATACGGAAAAGAATGTAGAGTCTTGATTAATAGGTCATTTCTGCGTGGATACCTATGTCATTCCTGCGAAAGCAGGAATGACATTGAACACTTTTCTTGATCCACGCAGCAATGCCCGCTAACAATGTAACAAAATAAAAACATAAACTTAAAATAAAAGTGCAGAAGAGTTTAATTACAAAATGGTTGTTTATAAGTTGTATAATGGTCATAGCGATGATTGTTATAGGGGGGATAACAAGGCTTACAGGTTCTGGTTTATCTATAGTTGAGTGGCGTCCGGTAACCGGTATTTTGCCGCCTTTTAGTTTTGAAAGCTGGCAAGCGGAATTTGCTAAATATAAAGCTTTTCCTGAATATAACTCCATTAATTATGGAATGACTTTATCGCAGTTTAAGTTTATTTATCTGTTAGAGTTTATACATCGGTTACTCGGTAGAATTACAGCTTTAATATATATTGTACCTTTAATATATTTTTATTTTAAAGATGTTATAAAAAATCGTGACATACTACCTTATATAATTGCTTTGCTATTATTTTGCGTACAAGGCTTTATGGGGTGGTATATGGTTAAAAGCGGTTTGTTGAATAGCCCGTCCGTTAGTCATTTTCGACTTGCTTTTCATTTAATTATTGCCGTAATTATTTATCACATACTTTTTTATCAATTAATAAAAAATCGTTGTGATATTTTGTTAATACCGTCACAAACAGATTTAAAATTACCATTAATATTTTCCGGTATTGCTATTACTGTAATATATGTGCAAATTTTTTTAGGGTCGATGGTTGCAGGGCTTGATGCAGGGCTGATATATAATAGTTTTCCGCTAATGGGTGATAGTTTTATCCCGATGGAGATAAAAGATAATTTCTTTAATCTTGCAAATTTGCATGATCCGGTTTTTATACAATTCATACATCGTTTAGGCGGCTATAGCGTATCTTTGGTTGTTGTGGTTTTGGTAATTTGCTTGTTAAAAATAGAACATCCGAAATTAAATAAGATAGCGTATTTTCTAATGATTGCATTATTGATGCAGATATCTACCGGAATAATTACTCTTTTATACTCTGTACCTATAATAATTGCCTCTATACATCAGCTTTTTGCTATAATCCTTTTATCTATAATAATTTGGTGCTATTTTTTAATAAAAAATAGTTAAAATGTTACTGTGGTTAAGTCGGTGCTGGCTACGTGGCTCGAGAAACGCATTCGGTGTCATCCCGTGGCTTGATCACGGGATAACAGTGGAAGAACCGATCCTTACAACAACACAATAAAAAGCTCTAAATGATCATCGATGTCAATACACCTATTTCTTCTAGATTAGATAAATATTTAAAACGTCTATATCCGTTATTGACTCAAGGATTAATAGAGAAAGCATTACGTCAAAAACAAATTACCGTTAATTCTCAGAAAGCAGAAGCGAGTTTAAGAGTAAAGGGCGGTGATAAAATTTTTATTAACGATAAGTTTAATTTACCTGTTAAGCAACCCGAAAAATTAGTTTTTACCGATGCTGAAATTAAGCTAGCGAAGAAAATTACTACCGATTATCTGATATATGAAGATGATAATTTAATAGCTATAAATAAACCTGCAGGTCTTGCTACTCAAGGTGGCAGTAAAATAAATTTATCTATTGACTCTGCATTAAAATATTTGAATTATAAAGGTGCTGATTTTAAGCTAGTACATAGGTTAGATAAAGAAACAAGTGGTTTGCTCTTAATAGCCAAAAATTATTTAAGTAGTGTAAAATTTCGTGATGCTTTTAAAGAAAAATTGGTTGTAAAAACATATTTTGCCGTAACCTATGGAAAGCCAATTAAAAATGTAGGAGAAGTTAGAAGTAATATAGAGAAGAGTAAGGGAAGTACACCTAAAATTACTGATATTTATAGTGAAAATGGTAAACTTGCCATTACTTATTATAAATTACTTAAATCACTTGATAATAACTTATTTTTAATTGAATTTACACCGGTTACAGGTAGAATGCATCAATTAAGGTTGCATGCTAAATTATTAGGTTGCCCGATAGTTGGGGATGATAAATATGGTAATAAAGAAATAATGCCGTATAGTAAATATATGTTCTTGCATGCTAATAATATATGTTTATCTGAAAAGATTTTTGGTAAAGAGATTAATTTAGAAGCAAAATTACCGTTTTATTTTACTAAACGTCTTACATAACGCAGCTAATAAAGAGGAATTTGTACGTCGATCCGGTACTCGAATCCTCACGTACCAAGTGTACGCTGTGGTTCTGCGTTCCGTGTCTCCTTCAAATTCCTCTTTATTAGCTGCGTTATGTAAGACGTTTACTGATAAGTTTGTGGAGTGTTGAAGTTATGATTCGTAGATATTTTTTATTGCTGCTTTTTTTAATTACTAATAGTATTGATTGTTTTGCAGATATACAGCAAAGAATCAATGAAGCAGAAAAAGAATATATAAGTAATAGATTTTTAAATGCCGTTTTTATGTTTGCCGATGATTATAAACCTTTATTAACCGGTGCTAAAGGAATCTTTGCTTTAAACGGTGAGCAATTAAAAGCAAATGAAATGATGCCTATTGCTTCTGCTACAAAGCCTTTTACAGCAGCAGGAATTTTAAAATTACAAGAACAGGAATTATTAAATATTAACGATAAAATCTATAAATATCTTGATCCGGAAATGTGGGGTGGAAAAGTACCGGATTGGGCGTATAAAATATCTATTCATAATTTATTAACGCATAGTAGCGGTATTGCTGAATATTTTAGTTTTGTTAAACTTGATTTAAATATGCCTAAAAAAGAGATTCACAAGAAAATATTACAATTTGTTTCTTCTAAACCTTTAGAAATATCTATAGGGGAAATTTTTAAATATAGTAATACTAATTTTGTTATACTCGGTATGATTATCGAAAAGGTGGCTAAAAAAGATTTAGCTAACTTTTTTTATGATGAATTTTTTAAACCTCTTAATATGAAATCTACTAGCTTTGCTTCATATAGTGAAGCCGCTAGAATCCAAAAGAACGTTATTAGTTCTAATTATCCGGTAAGATATTTTTTAACGCCTAATAATAGTAATAAACCTATATTTACTCCTGTAACTGCTGATTTTTTAGCAGTTCCTTGTGCTGACGGCGGTATAATATCAACACCGGTTGATCTTATTAAATGGTATAGGGCATAAAATGAAGGAAAAATTCTTTCTAAGAAGTCGTATAAACTTATGACTACTAAATATTTTTTAGCAAAAGATATAGAAGGGCGTAAGTCTTATATGGGTTACGGTATTTTCCTTACGGATCTCGATTCTAAGCATTTAATGATTCATTATACCGGAAAAGCCCTTGGAATACAAAGTGAAGCAGGATATGTTTTGCCTGATAATCTTTATTTTGCTATACTCAGCAATACTATGATTAAAATTCCTGAAGAAGAAAAAGATAAAATTGACATGAAAAATCCTTTAAATCAACTTGGAATAATTTATTTCAGAGATGCAATAATAGGGGCAGCTATAAAGAATTAAATAGACTTGTTGTATAACCTATCTTATAAAGAGAAATTTGAAGGAAACACGGAAGCGCTTATCGCCGCAGCGTACATTTAGTACGTGAGGATGTGAGTTACCGGATTGACATACAAATTACCTTTAGAAGGAGGTTATACAACAAGTCTAATGAAGATAGTTACTTGGAATATTAATTCATTGCGTCTGCGGATCGATTTATTAAGAAAATTAGCACATGAGCATCAACCGGATATTATTTTACTTCAGGAAACAAAAGTAGATGATTCGCTATTTCCTCTTGAAGTTATTAAAAATATAGGCTATGAACATGTAATATATGCAGGACAAAAATCATATAACGGTGTTGCTATTATTTCAAAATTTCCTTTGAATAATGTTTTTTCTTTGGAATTATATAATAGTGATAAAAGGCATATAGCAGCTATAGTTAATGATATAGAAATACATAATTTTTATGTTCCTGCCGGTGGTGATATACCTGATATAGAGGTAAACTTAAAATTTAAGCATAAGCTCGAATATGTAAGGTTAATGCAGGAATGGTTAACTATTAACCGTACTAAAAACGATAAAATTATCATTGTTGGGGACTTGAATATTGCACCGCTAGAACATGATGTATGGTCTAGTAAGCAGTTGAGAAATGTTATCAGTCATACCGATATTGAACGCTCGTTATTGGTAGAGCTACAAAACTCGTTAGGTTTTATTGACAGTAGTAGACATTTTGTTCCGTTTGATGAAAAATTCTATACTTGGTGGAGCTATAGAAATATAGATTGGAAAAAATCTAACAGAGGTAGAAGGCTTGATCATATTTGGGTTAGCGATAATTTAAAAGATGCATTATTTTCTATGCATTTACTACCAGAAGCACGCGATTGGCCTCCACCTTCGGATCATGTACCGTATTTTGTGACTTTGGATGTCATTCCCGCGGAAGTGGGTAAAACCTACTGTGTCACCCCGTGGCTTGACAGAGGTAAAACTGATCCATGCAACAACACTACGCGGGAATGACATAAAAAGCCACGGGATGACAATAGTTTTAAGGAGTAATTAGTGAATATAAGCTCAAGAAAATATAAGCCGATAAAGGAAGAATATATAAAAAGCTTTAAAGATATGCTACTACTGCGTCGTTTTGAAGAGAAATGCGGGCAGTTATACGGTATGGGAGAAATAGGCGGTTTTTGTCATTTATATATAGGACAAGAAGCAGTAATTTCTGCGGTAGATATGGTTAAACAAAAAGGAGATAGTACAATTACTAGCTATCGTGACCATGCTCATATTATTTTAGCAGGAACAGGGCCTAAATATGTTCTTGCCGAGCTTATGGGGCGAGCTACAGGCTGCTCGAAAGGTAAGGGTGGTTCGATGCATTTATTTGACGTACCGAACAAATTTTACGGTGGACACGGTATAGTCGGAGCTCAAGTGCCTATAGGCACAGGGCTTGCTTTTGCTGAGAAATATAATGGTACGAATAATATTTGTTTTACTTTTTTAGGTGATGGTGCGGTTAATCAAGGTCAAGTATATGAAGCCTTTAATATGGCTGCTTTATGGGGTTTACCTGTAGTTTATATTATTGAAAATAACGAATATTCGATGGGGACGTCTGTAGCACGTTCTACCTTTATGCGTGATTTATATAAGAAAGGAGAATCATTTGGGATTAAAGGATTTCAGCTAGACGGTATGGATTTTGAAGAAATGTATAATGGAGCTAAACAAGCAGCAGAATATGTTAGAGAAAATAGCTTTCCGTTAATATTGGAGGTAAAAACTTATCGTTATCGTGGGCATTCGATGTCTGATCCGGCAAAATATCGTAGTAAAGAAGAAGTTGAACAATATAAAGAACGTGATCCGCTAGTGATAATAAGAAAAACGATACTCGATAATAAATATGCAACTGAAGCAGATTTAAAAGAAATAGAACAGTCGGTAAAAGAAATTGTAAAAGAAGCAGTAGAATTTTCAGAAAACTCACCACTCCCTGATGAGGGGGAGTTGTATACGAATATTTGTCATCCCGTGGCTTGACCACGGTATCCAGTAACCACCATTGTTGTCATCCTAGCTCACTTGTAGCGGGATCCGGTTAAAAATACTAAAATTATTAGTATTTTTATTGTTTTTTGGATACCGTGGTCAAGCTACTAGATGACACCGAACGGATTTTTCGGTTCACGCGGGAATGACATAGGCACTATAGGAATGATACAAACTTTAATTCAAATAAAAAAGAAAAATGCAAATAACGGTACGTGAAGCATTGCGTGATGCGATGCAAGAAGAGATGATAAGAGACGACAAGGTTTTTGTCATAGGCGAGGAAGTTGCAGAATATCAAGGAGCTTATAAGGTAACTCAAGGATTACTAGAGCAATTTGGTCCTAAGAGGGTAATTGATACACCGATAACGGAATATGGTTTTGCAGGGCTTGCAGTTGGAGCAGCTTTTGCAGGACTTCGTCCGATTGTGGAGTTTATGACCTTTAACTTTGCTATGCAAGCCTTTGATCATATAGTAAATTCAGCTGCAAAAACGCATTACATGTCAGGTGGGCAGGTCAAATGTCCGATAGTATTTAGAGGACCAAACGGAGCGGCAAGTAGAGTAGCGGCACAACATAGCCAAAATTATACAGCTTGTTATTCTCATGTTCCAGGGTTAAAAGTGGTGGCCCCTTATAGTGCCGAAGATCATAAAGGGCTGATGCTTACGGCCATTAGAGATGATAATCCGGTTATTTTTTTAGAAAACGAGATTTTGTACGGTCATAGTTTTGAAGTACCGGACACAATCGAGCCTATACCTTTTGGTCAGGCAAAAATTTTAAGAGAAGGTATTAGTGTCACTATAGTAACTTTCTCGATTCAAGTAAAACTTGCCCTAGATGCTGCAAATGTTTTGCAGAATGATAATATTGATTGTGAAGTTATTGATCTTCGCACTATTAAACAGCTTGATACGGATACAATAATAGAATCAGTGAAAAAAACTAATCGTTTAGTTATAGTAGAAGAAGGTTGGTTTTTTGCCGGCGTTGGAGCAAGTATAGCCTCTATCGTTATGAAAGAAGCATTTGATTATTTAGATGCACCGATAGAGATTGTCAGCGGTAAAGACGTACCGCTTCCTTATGCCATTAATTTAGAAAAATTAGCTCTGCCGAGCGAGAGTGATGTAATAGAAGCCGTTAAAAAGGTTTGTTATTATAGTGTTTAGGGATATTTATGTCATCCCCGCGAGGCATTGTTGCGTGGATCAATTTCACCTCTGTCATCCCGTGGCTTGACCACGGGATCTAGAAAATAACTTCAAAATTGATATAGAAGTTACATATTTGATAAAATAAACCTAGTTGTTATGATTAAAATTCAAAAATTAAGCTTTCCTGATATGTTTGATACGAAATAATTAATTGGTATATCTTATGCAAATGGAAATGCAAAATATATTTTCAACAAAAGAAAAATCATTTTTAGATCTAAAAATGAGATTTTTTTAACTCGTCGTGGTAATATTGAAGTTAAAATATCTTACAATAACATTCATTGGTATTTTAACTGGCTAGAATATTCTAAACAAATAAAATGTACAGTGGATTGGTGGTGTGCAAGAGAGAATTGTGATTTAGACGACATAGAATATGAAAAATATTGTCCAAGCTGCCCACAAATAGTAGTTGAAGAGATAGTGCAAGATTCCTATACCAGTAACGAACATACTAAAATATTGCAACCAAAAAATTTAGAAGAAGTTAGACAAAATATTTTAAAAGAGTATGAAAAACTTCCACATAATGGATTAAATATTAAAGATCTTTATAGAATAATGTACGGTATTTGGGTTTTAGAATAGTAAACATAAATATTCTTAAACTTAATTATTATTTTATTTTTACAATCTCTAGAATATAACTCATAATACTAGCTAATTAGTTATTTTTTCTAAAACTATCTTATTATTAAAACCACCATTAACTTTCTTTTTTTGTTTTTTGATTTTTAATATATCTTTTAGTTTATAGTCATTAATATTGCATATTGCTTCAAGTACTTCTAATATGTCAGCTACTTCTTCCATATACTCATCTTGTAAAAATTCCTCTACTTCTTCTAGTAGTTTATTTTTTAATAATTCTTTATACTCATATGATTCAGCAATATGAGTAACCGGTATTCTGCCTGATTCTAAGATAATTTTTGGAATTAAATCTCTAACTAACTTTGTCATTTTATTTTGCCAGTATAGATTCGATAGCATTACACATAGTTTTAGTATTTTAAACTGGACCCCGTGGTCAAGCCACGGGGTGACAGTAGTGAGACTGAGCTATGCAACAACTTAAAACATTTAGGAATGACAGTAAATTACTTCGCAGCTCTTTTTCGGTCGTTAGGGTCAAGTAGAGCCTTACGCAGACGAATAGATTTCGGTGTTACTTCAACCCTTTCGTCATCCTGTATATAGCTGATTGCCTGCTCTAGAGTTAAAAGCATCGGCGGCGTTAGTCTTATAGCCTCATCTTTACCTGATGCTCTAACGTTGCTTAGTTGCTTTGTTTTTAGCGGATTTACCTCTAAATCATTATCACGATTATGTTCGCCGATAATCATGCCTCTATACACTTTATCGCTAGGGTTTATAAACATTTTTCCCCTTTCTTCTAGATTCCATAGAGCATATGCAACTGCTGCCCCGTCACCGTTAGAGATAAGTACGCCATTGCGTCTTCCCTCGATAGCTCCTTTATAATCGGCATATCCGTGGAAAATACGATTCATAATCCCCGTGCCTCGTGTTTCGGTTAAAAACTGACTGTGATAGCCGATTAACCCTCTAGAAGGCCCGATAAACGTAACACGGCTTTTACCTCCGCCTGACGGTCTCATATCAATCATTTCGGCTTTTCTAAGTGCTAAAGATTTTACGACCACTCCGACATAATCATCATCAACGTCAACTTGAATTTCTTCCATCGGTTCTTGTTTATTACCTTTCTCGTCGGTTTGGAATAATACTTCTGGTCTACTGATAGATAGCTCAAACCCTTCACGACGCATAGTTTCGATTAAGATACCAAGCTGTAATTCTCCTCGTCCTGCAACTTGGAAAGCATTTTTTTCAGCAGCTTCGGTAACTTTTAGTGCGACGTTGCTCTCAAGCTCACGCATTAACCTAGCTCCAATCAAGCTTGATGTAACTTTTGTCCCTTCACTTCCTGCAAGCGGTGAGTCATTAACGCTAAAAGTCATGGATAAAGTTGGGGGGTCAATAGGTAGAGACGGTACAGATTCGGTTACTTCAGGTGAACAAATAGTATCGGCAACGTTGGCATTTTCGACGCCTGCTACGGCAATAATATCGCCGGCTGTAGCCTCATCTATAGCGATTCTCTCTAAACCTCTAAATGCTAATATTTTAGTGATACGTCCGGTTTCAAGTACTTTATTCTCACGATTTAATACTTTTACGTTTTGATTGATTTTAACAGTACCGCTTTGTACACGCCCCGTTAAAACCCTACCGAAGAAAGAATTATATTCTCTAGTAGTAACAAGCATAGAAAACGGTGCTTTATCGTTAGCTGCGGGTTTTGGTACATGTTTTACTATGAGATCAAACAGCGGTGCTAGATCCTCTGCTAAATTGTCTAAAGGATTAATTTTATTATCAAATGTTAAAGAAGCTTTTCCTGCTCTGCCTGAGGCGTAAACTATAGGGAAATCAAGCTGATCGTTATTTGCTTCGAGTGCCACAAATAGCTCGAATACTTCGTCGATAACTTCTTTAATTCTTTGGTCATCTCTATCGATTTTATTAATAACAACGATAGGTTTTAAGCCGAGATTTAAAGCTTTAGAAAGCACGAATTTTGTTTGCGGCATTGGTCCTTCAGAAGCGTCGACAAGTAACGCAACACCGTCAACCATGCTTAATATGCGTTCTACTTCACCGCCAAAATCAGCATGTCCAGGTGTATCAACGATATTAATACGGATATCGTTCCACATAAGAGCAGTGCATTTGGCTAGTATTGTTATTCCACGCTCACGTTCAAGATCGTTAGAATCCATAGCACGCTCGGCTACTGCTTGGTTAGCTCTAAATGTTCCGCTTTGTTTAAGCATATTATCAACAAGCGTAGTTTTCCCATGATCAACGTGGGCAATAATTGCTATATTACGAATAGATGTCATCTTTAAAAAATTCTCACAAGTTTACAATAGTTTTCCGTATTATATACTAAAATACCAAAAATTGGAATAAAACTAATTGATTTAACTATAGAATAAAAATTACTAAGAATTTTTAAACTTTAAAATAAGAGAAATTAATGAACGATAATATAGCACTATTTATATTTGATTTTGACGGAACTTTAGTTAAGGGGCATTCGTATAATTATATAGGACAGCGATTAGGAGGTTTAATAGCACGTAATATACAAAATCGCTTTTTTAGATCAGATGACGAACGTTCTAAAGAAATGGCTAGGCTTGAACAAAAATTCACTATAGAGCTGATGGAAAATTTTTTAGATAATGAAAACTTAGGTTGGAAAAATGAAGAGCAATTAGTACGTCTTTTTAAAAACATCATATCATCCGGTCATAAAATAGCTATAGCATCGTTTAATGATTATCCCAATGCCGTAAAATATGCATTAGAGCAATTATTAGACAAAGAAATAGTAAAAAATATACATATAAAATCAGGTTTACCTTCTAATAATTTTCAAGAAATACAAAATTGTACTAAAAAAGAATATATAAGAGAAATAATTAATAATACCGGAGTAACTAATAAAAAAACGTATTTTTCATGGATGATGATATTAAACATGTTAATGCTGCAAAAGACTATAGAGTTAAAGCAGTTTTGGTTGAGAACAAAGGAAAAGAGCATATTCATCAAGCTTGTAATTTTTTATATAAATTCAATGAACAACATGAAATTTATGTTGAGTTAGATCGTCTTGATACTGAACATCTTCTTAGTGAAGAAGATGTAAGGCAAGAGACAATAAAAACTATTCCATTTGACCCTTGTTCTAATGATTATTATTTGAATAGCGAGGAGTATACACCATCGGGAGAGGGGAATGTGCCAACGTTAGGTAACAGTTAAGTTTTTAATGATAGACAAATCACTTGATGTTATTTATTCTTGGATTAGGTGTCATACCGTGGCCCCACCGGCGTTGTTGCATGGCTCAAAAAATGCCCTCGATGTCATCCCGTGGCTTGACCACGGTATCCAGAAAAACAACTAAAAATATCAATATTATTGATATTTTTAACTGGATCCCGTGAATAAATCACGGGATGACAGGAGGAAAATCGAGCCATGCAACAAGACCGGCCCCGCCACGGGATGACAATCCTAACCGACACCGTTTAATCTAAAAGGATCAAGGATGATATACCGAATATTATGTTTATGTATATTCATAAATTTCTCAGTAATAGCAAAAGCACAAAATATACCAATTAAAGAAGATAATTTCAAAGTTAGAGTAGCTGTTGCTGATGTACAATCTATATTGGAAGGTTCGATTGCTATAAAAGATTTGCGTAATAAAATCGAAAAGCTTAACCATAGAATCCAAGAGGATATTGCTGCAAAAGAAGCAGAATTTAAACCGCTGGAAGAGAAATTATTAAATGAGCGTTCTAATTTAAGTGAAACCGAATTTGAGCATAAAGTAAACGAATTTAATGCAAAAGTTAGCCACGTTAGAAAAGAAATTCAGATTAAGAAAACAAAGCTTGAACAAGCACATGCTGAGGCTATGAGTAGAGTCCACGAAACAACTATTACAATAATTAGTGAACTTGCCGAGAAATATAACCTTAATTTGGTAATTCCAAGTGCTCAAGTCTTATATGCCAAAAATAATTTGAATATAACTTCCGAAGTGACTTTTATGTTGAATGAGAGATTAAAAGAAGTAACGATAAACTATTAATTGTGTTGTATGGTTTAGGAAACGTATTCTTTGTTATACCGTGGCCCCGCCACGGTATCCAGTCTTTTTTAATTTTTTTAGACCCCGTGGTCAAGCGAACTAGGTGACACAGTGTATTTTACCGAGCCACGCAACAACACTATGTATTTAACAAGAGTATTTAATATGGCAGAATTTACATCGATTACAATCGCATACGGGGATGGAATAGGACCTGAAATAATGGAGGCGGTGCTTTATATATTACGTAAAGCCGAGGCTTGTATTCGCTTAGAAACCATTGAAGTAGGTGAAAAGCTTTACAAGAAGCATTATACTTCAGGCATAAGTGAAGAAAGTTGGGAATCGATACAACGTACCGGCATTATACTTAAAGCCCCGATTACTACTCCGCAAGGTGGAGGATATAAAAGTTTAAACGTCACGATTCGTAAAACATTACAGCTTTTTGCTAATATTCGTCCTTCTGTTTTGTTTCATCCTTTTACTAGAACCTTACATCCAAATTTGAACCTAACTATTATACGTGAGAATGAGGAAGATTTATATGCAGGCATAGAATACCGCCAAACGCATAATATGTATGAATCAATGAAGTTGATAAGTCATACTGGTTGTAAAAAAATTATTAGATATGCTTTTGAATATGCGGTAAAAAATAACCGCAAAAAAGTCACGTGCTTAAGTAAAGATAATATTATGAAATTTTCCGATGGGGTTTTTCATAAAGTATTTAATGAGATTGCAAAAGAATATCCGCAAATTAATAATGAGCATTATATTATCGATATCGGGACTGCAAGGCTTGCTACCAAACCGGAAATATTTGACGTTATCGTAACTTCTAATTTATACGGTGATATCATATCCGACGTAGCTGCTGAAATTTCAGGGTCTGTGGGGCTTGCCGGTTCTGCAAATATCGGACAACATTATGCGATGTTTGAAGCGGTACATGGAAGTGCTCCCGATATTGCGGGTAAAGATATCGCTAATCCGTCAGGGCTTTTAAATGCTGCAATAATGATGCTAGTACATATAGGGCAGGGTGATATTGCTAGTTTAATCGAAAATGCTTGGAAGAAAACTATAGAGGATGGAGTTCATACAGCCGATATATATAATGAGCAGAATTCTAGTAAAAAAGTCGGTACAAAAGAATTTGCTGAAGAAGTAACGAAAAGATTAGGACAAATACCGACAAAGCTACCTAAAGCAGATTATCCGTTGATTGCCGAGAAACAAGAAAGTAATATAGATTATAAAATTAATACTAACGAAGTTAAGAAATTGGTCGGTACGGATATATTTGTGAATATGAATGTATCTTCCGCTCACGATATAGCTGATAAAATTAATAAGCTTGATCTTGGTAATGTTGAGTTAAAAACAATCTCGTCAAAAGGGCTAAAATTATGGCCTCGTGATACAAGGTTTGAAACTATTTCCGATCATTGGTGTTGTCGTTTTATGAATAAAGACGGCACGGAAATAAAGCATTTAGATATAACAAGGTTGCTTGAAGCTTTAGGCAAAGCAAATATTGATTTTATCAAAGTAGAGAATTTATTTGAGTTTGATGGTGTGGCAGGGTATAGCTTGGCTCAAGGTGAATGAATTATTGTCACCTCTTGGATTGAGATGTCATCCCGTGGTCAAGCCCATAGTACCGGAAATTTTTTTAAAAGATCCCGATATCATCCCCGCGAAAGCGGGGATCCAGACTAAAAAATCTTTAAAATTAAAGATTTTTTATTACATAGTTTTT
This sequence comes from Rickettsia asembonensis, assembly GCF_000828125.2. Taxonomy (NCBI): domain Bacteria; kingdom Pseudomonadati; phylum Pseudomonadota; class Alphaproteobacteria; order Rickettsiales; family Rickettsiaceae; genus Rickettsia; species Rickettsia asembonensis. The sequence goes on from NZ_JWSW01000004.1 coordinate 40,037, forward strand.
GTAAAATAAAGCTTTTTTTTAAAAGCCTTATTTTACTGGATTCCCGCCTACGCAGGAATGACATAGAACAAAAATTGTCCGGTACTATAGGTCAAGCCACGGGATGACAACGATAACATAACAAAAAAATAACAAAAATGACACTATACTATATCGGAATATTATTAGTAATTATTGGATTATTTGCTATATTTTCAGGGATAATCGGTTTTTTTAGATTTCCTGATTTTTATACTAAATTACATGCAGCAAGTGTTATTGAGAGTTTTGGAGTGCCTGTTTGCTTAATAGGTTTTGCGTGCATTGAAGCAGATATTGTTAACTCCGGTAAATTAATTTTAGCGGCTTTATTGATTTTCCTACTAAATCCAGTAGCAACCCATGCACTCGGTAAAGCATCTTTGCTTTCAATGTCATCCTTTAGAAAGCAGGAATCCAGAAAAAAATTAAAAAAGACTGGATTCCCGCTTCCGCGGGAATGACATTAGACTATACAGTTAACCCCTTGTAAAACTAATGAAAACAGCTTTAAATTTTGATCTCGGCAATTATCTACTTAACTTAATTGCTTTTTTATTGATTTTAATCTCAATAAAAATAATTTTTGCTAAAGATTTACTAAATGCAGTTATTGCTGCGTCAATATTTAGCTTATTAATCGGTGTATCTTATCTTATTATGGATGCTCCTGATGTCGCAATGACCGAGGCAGCACTTGGAGCTTGCTTATCAACATGCGTATATTTGAATTTGTTACGTAAATTACCTCCTGATTTAAAGAATATTGAGAGAACTAATATTGTTCCCGCAAGTTTAATATGTTTATTGTTTGTAGTAACTCTTGCTTATATGGGTTTAGAATTACCGAATTACGGTGATGATAATGCTCCTATTCATATGTATTCAAGTAAATATTATCTCGAAAATACCTCTAGAGATATAGGTGTATCTTCTTTTGTTGCGGCTATTCTTGCAAGCTACCGCGCTTATGATACTTTAGGTGAAACTAGCGTAATTTTAATTGCAGGAATTGCTGTGTTGTTGATATTTTCAAGGGAGGATGTCATACCGTGGCACCTCCACGGTATCAAGAAAAAAATAAAAAAAGACTGGATGCCGTGGTCAAGCCATGGCATGACAATAATAATAAAATATATCACTAGTTTTATAATACCTTATATAATTTTATATAGTATATATATTCAGCTTAACGGTGAGTCTTCGCCGGGTGGTGGGTTTCAAGCAGGTGTTATATTTGCATCTAGCCTTATTGCTTATGATTTAGTTTACGGTAATCGAAAATTAAGCAGATATTTTCCTCCTAACGTGCTAATTTCTATTGCTGTTTTAGGTGTAGCAATATATGCAATTGTAGGAACAATATCACTATTTTTTAATGATAATTATTTAAATTATTATTCACTAACAAATTTTATAGATGATAAGCTACTTGCTCAGCATATCTCTATAGTTATTGTTGAAATAGGAATAGGTTTAACTGTTTCTGCAATAATGTACTTAATATATAATTTATTTAATCATGAATAATCTATTTGTATTAATTAAGCGTGAATTTATAGTGCAGAATCGCATTAATAATATAATTAAATATATAGTTATATTTTTTTTATTTTGCATAATTAGTACTGTTTTAATTAACAGTGAAAGGGATATTAACAAATTCGGTTTAATTTTTTCGGTAATTTGTTTATTAATTTCATTAATCGGTTTTTCTGCTGTTATATTTAAATCTGATTTGGAAGACGGAAGCTTAGAGTTATTATTATCAATTGTTAGTCATGAAAAAATCATATTAGCTAAATTTTTTGCTATATTTATCAGTAGTACTATAGGGATGATTTTAACCTTGCCTATTATCTATATTTTTTTCGACCAAACTTTATTTGAGGTAATGTTTTTCTTTATTAGCGTATGGATGATGTTAGTTTTATCAAGTAGTTTAGTAGTTTTATCCGGTAGCATGCAATGTTATTTTAAGAAGAATGCTAACTTTGTCGGTACGTTTATCATGCCGTTATTAATTCCGAATATTATAATGACGGGCTTAATATTACAAGATAATAACTTACAATTAATTTTTATTATGATAGGAATTAATTTAGTATTTTTACCGATTTCATTCTTCTTGAGTTCCTATTTAATTAAAAATATTTATAATATTACGTGATTTTGCTTTATTTTTACTAATGTAGTGATATAAAATAAAGATGAATATTATTAATAAATTTTTTTGAGAAAAATATATGTGGCAGGCTTTACGAAGGTTAATTGCAGCAAATCCTATGGGATTTTTTCTGTGGTCTATTATCACTAAATGGTATTTAATTATAGCAGTTGCTTCCTTGATTACTTTATATTATACAGTATTGGGCTTAAAAAAAATTGGGTTTATAGATTATTTTACTGAAACTACAGTCGAGATATTAGATACAACTAAAGCAGTTGCTCAAAATTGTACTACAAAACTCGGTCCTAATTGGAATCATTTAGTTAGTTTTTGGAATTGCTTAAGTAATCCTGGAGAATATAAGCATGAAGAAGGAACAGGAGCAAAAGTGTTAGAAGATGAAATAAATAAGCTTACGCAAAAACAAGCAGATAGTGCTGCAGACGCTGAACCTCCTATAATAAACCCTTATGAAGAACTAGAAAATCCAAATAATCTTAATAATACCCAAAGCGGTAGTAATAATAATCGTTAATTTATGTCACTTTAATATTATATGTCGGATACTGAAGATAATAAAAACAAACAAACTACACGTCGTGATTTTATGGTTCTAACGGCTAGTAGTGTTGCAGCAGTCGGGGCTGTGTGTACGCTTTGGCCTCTCATTGATTCCTTAAATCCTTCCGCAGACGTGCTTGCTTTATCATCAATTGAGGTTGATCTATCAAATATTGCGGTAGGGCAAACAGTTACGGTTAAATGGCAAGGTAAACCGGTTTTTATCACAAACCGTACTCCTGATAAAATAGCTGAAGCAAGAGCCGTAAAGATGTCGGAGCTTATTGATCCTGAGACTGATGAAGCACGTGTGAAAGCAGGTCATGATAATTGGCTTGTAACAATCGGGATTTGCACGCATTTAGGTTGTGTGCCGCTTGCTAATCAAGGTGAATATGATGGATGGTTCTGTCCGTGCCATGGCTCACAATATGATTCTTCAGGTAGGGTTAGAAGAGGTCCTGCTCCTTTAAATTTAGCAGTGCCGCCTTATAGTTTTATTAGCGACAAAAAAATTAGAATTGGGTAGTTATTTATGAATGAAGATATTACCCCTAAAAAGCCCAATGCTATTATAGAATGGATAGATTATCGCCTACCTATTTTCTCTTTCCTAAAGCATTTTAGTCATTATCAGACTCCAAAAAATCTTAGCTATTTATGGAATTTAGGCTCTATTGCCGGTATTGCGTTGGTGATTCAGATAATCACCGGTGTTATACTTGCGATGCACTATACACCTCATGTAGATCATGCTTTCGATAGCGTCGAGAGGATTATGCGTAATGTAAATTACGGCTGGTTACTGCGTTATACTCATGCGGTAGGTGCATCGATGTTTTTTGCTGCCGTATACTTACACATAGCAAGAGGTTTGTATTACGGCTCTTATAAAGCACCGAGAGAACTGCTTTGGCATATCGGTATTATCATTTTTCTAACTATGATGGCTACTGCCTTTATGGGTTATGTGCTTCCTTGGGGGCAGATGAGCTACTGGGGTGCTACGGTAATTACTAATTTATTCTCGGCTATTCCGCTAATAGGAGAATCCATAGTTACTTGGCTTTGGGGCGGTTTTTCCGTTGATAACCCAACATTAAATAGATTCTTTTCACTGCATTATTTATTGCCGTTTATTATTGTTGCTCTTGTGATGCTGCATTTAGTAGCTCTGCATCAGCATGGTTCAAATAATCCGAAAGGTATCGACGTTAAAAGCCATAAAGATACTATTCCTTTCCACCCTTATTATACCGTAAAGGATTTTGTCGGTTTCGGAGTTTATTTCATAATATTCGCTTATTTTATTTTTTACGAACCTAATTATTTAGGACATCCCGATAATTACGTTCCGGCAAATCCTTTAGTTACGCCTGCTCATATCGTACCTGAATGGTATTTTCTGCCGTTTTATGCGATTCTTAGAGCCGTACCTTCTAAGCTTGGCGGCGTATTATTAATGTTCGGGAGTATATTCGTTTTATTTTTATTACCGTGGCTTGATACCTCAAAAGTTAGAAGCGGCAATTATAGACCGATATACCGAATTGCTTTTTGGATATTTATGGCAGATTGTTTATTACTCGGTTATTTAGGCGGACAGCCGGCAGAAGAGCCGTATATTACAATTAGCCGCTTTGCTGCTTGTTATTACTTCTTCCATTTCTTATTAGCTCTGCCGCTGATCGGTAAATATGAAAAGCCGCTACCGCTACCGGAGGAGTTGTAATACTGTCATGCTAATCGTCATTGCGAGCAGGTAGTTCTATGTCATTCCAGCAACGGCGGGAATCCGGTAATAATTGTCATACCGCGACTTGATCGCGGTATCCAATCTTTGTTAGTTTTTTTCTGGACCCCGTGGCTTGACCACGGGGTGACACCTAATGTGCTTTATGCCGGATTCCCGCCTATGCGGGAATGACATAAAACCACGCAACAAGACCTTGTAAGAATGACATTGTAATACTTAAAAAAACATAGCATAAAAAATAACAAACAATATATGCAATCAACAAATTGGGAAATTCCTGAAAAAGTAACAGCTTTACATGCTTGGCGAAGATAGGCAGCAAGAATAATAGACTATAATATAAATACAGTAATAATAGTGTTTTTAATATTCTATACAAAAGGTAAAATTCTACAATCTATTTTTATACCAGCTTTTATGAGTAGGATTTTAGGATCTGGAAACCATTCTTTTACTTTTTTTATAATAAATATAATAATTTTTGGCATAATATTTCATTTTTATTCAATATTTATTAATGCTTTTTTGCTTTATTTAACAGGTAGTACAATAGGTAAATTATTATTAGGAGTAAAAATATTAAATAATAATAACAAACGTCCAAATTTTTTCAAATTACTTTGGCGTGAAATAATTATTTTATTAAAGGGATTAGGATTAGGAATACCATTAATAGGAGAATTAGCAAATTTTTTTTCTTATAAATATTTTATTTTTAATAACACTACAAGTTGGGATAAAAAATTAAATCTAAAAATATTATATCGTAATCAACATCGTTTTTTTACAAATACTATTTTATCAATAACAATATTATTTACATTAATATATTCTTACCTGGACGATTGAATTAAAATTTTTAAACACTATGAAAATTAAACTACTTATTTCTATCATCATATTAGTAACCTCTAGCTTGAGTCTTGCAGGTGAAGAAGCATTACATCCAAAAAAGATGAAATGGTCGTTTGACGGCGTATTTGGCACAGTTAATCGTGAAGCAGCACAAAGAGGTTTTCAGGTCTATAAAGAAGTTTGTAGCGTTTGCCACGGTTTAAACAATTTATATTACCGTAACTTGAAAGATATTGGCTTTTCGGATGATGAGATAAAAGAGATTGCCAAAGGCTATACGGTAAAAGACGGTCCAAATGATGATGGTGAGATGTTTGACCGTCCAGCTCTTCCATCCGATCGTTTTGTACCTCCTTACCCTAATGAACAAGCAGCAAGGGCAGCTAATAACGGAGCACATCCTCCTGATTTATCTTTAATAATAAAAGCACGGCATGACGAGGCTAATTATATATATTCGTTGCTTACCGGTTATACCGAACCGCCGGCAGATTTTAAGTTAATGCAAGGGGCTCATTATAATCCGTATTTCCCAGGTGAGCAAATAGCAATGCCGCCGCCTCTTACAGACGGGCAGGTAACCTATATGGACGGTACTAATGCAAGTGTAGAGCAGATGTCGCATGATGTTGCGGTATTCCTACAATGGGCAGCTGAGCCGGAAATGGAACATCGTAAATCTATGGGTCTTAAAGTTATGATGTTTTTGGTAGTGTTTACTATCTTTTTCTATATTGCGAAAAACCGCATTTGGTCTAATTTAAAGTAGTTCAAAAATCGTCATTGCGAGAAAGCCTTGTTGCGTGGATCAATTTCACCTCTGTCATCCTGTGGCTTGACCACGGGATCCAGTTAAAAATACTAAAATTATTAGTATTTTTTATTGTTTTTATGGACCTAGTTAGCAAGTCACGGGGTGACACGGTGGGTTTTTCCGATCCACGCTGGAATGACATCGAGTAGATTTTACAGGTCCATGCAATAACGCCTTCAGTCGCTTAGCTCATGACGACTTGGGTATCCATGCAATAACGTTCCTCTCTTAGTATGATGACTTATCTTTGCTATACTTATCCTAAATTATATAGATAGGTATTTATGATTACTTTATTTGCAGCGATTACAGGCTTTATTAGTTCTATCATTCCTGAAATTTTAAAAATATACAAAGATATTAACGACAAAAAATATGAGATAAATATTTTAGATCGTCAAATTGCTAATAACAAAAACTTTTACAGAGCTTACCATATTATAAGAAATGGCAGAGCAATATTCTCTTTACTCTACCTATAAAACAGGTGTTAGCTGGGTTGATGCTTTAAACGGTTCGGTAAGACCGGTGCTTGCTTATAGTTTCTTTGCAATGTATGGAGGTGTTAAATATGTTCAATATAAATCGTTAAAAAGTTCTGCTCTGCTAGTGGAGTATCTAGATATATTATGGAGTATAGAAGATCAAACTATTTTTTCGGGAATTATTAGCTTTTATTTTGGGCAGCGTACTTTTAGCAAATTATGGAAATGTAAGACTTGAATTTTGAGTAGATAATTTTATATATTTAAATATATAAGCAATAAATGTAAAGGTAATTTTATGTTAAAGAGTGCAAAATTATATATTCCGTCTATAGCAGCTATTATTTTATCTAATAATATTGCAATGGCTAATAATAATTATGACACCGGTCATGCGACGCCTTTGCGTCAAGTGGCGGATTTAATAGATAATCAAATTACAAATATTGATAATTTATTTAAAAATAGATTGCCGCTTTATGAATCTAATAGCATAAAAAGCAATTTTATTACTAAAGATAAGCAATATATTATTAGTATGGAAGTACCTGGCTTTGATAAAAGTCAAATTAAGGTTAAAGTGAACGGCAATAAATTATTTATTACAGGGAATATAGAAGAAAAAAATAAAGCTGATGATTCAGATAATTACATGAATAAAAATTTTAATTATGTAATATCATTGTATGAAGATGTAGACCAGGCAAATATCTCTTCAAGTCTTAAGAATGGAATACTTACTATTATTCTACCTCGCATTGAGATTAAAGAACAAGAAGCAAGAGAGATAGTAATTGATTAATCAAGCATTGCTAAATATTAGCATTTAATTTTTCTGAAACAAAACTTTTTTCTATATAGCTAGGTAATTTTATTAGCTCCTGCTTTAGTTCATTATCTACTCCTGAGGCTTCAAATTTTCGATCGACTAAGAAAATTATAGGTTTAGTGTTGTGAGTAAAGAAAAAGTCAAAATTTGGTTTGTCATCAAAATACCTGTTAAATGATAAGCATGAGTAATAATAGCAATTTCAGCGTTACTTAAGTCGATATTACCGTTTTCATGTTCTTTATATAAAGTTTTAAATTGTCCGCCTGTATTAACCTGTCCCTCAGGTAAAGTGAATATATAAAAATTTTCTTTTGGATAATCGGTAATAATATTTTTATCAAGTGCTTCTTTTAGTAAGCTATTATCATAAGCTCCGCCATTAAACAAAATCATCGGTCCGTATTTTTGTAATTCTTCAGATGTTAGACTAGATATTTGCTTATCAAGTTTTTTAGCTGCAACTTCTCTTGCAATCTCTATGCCAAGCCTCATTCTATTATAACCGTCTTCTTTATCTGCATCTCCTATATTTTGAGCATCAGAATTAATCGGTATTTTTGTATAAGAATATCTTGCCGATAAAACCCATACATATTTTATATTCTTATCTATTTCAGGATTTTCGATTGTATAAATATTTTGTATTTCAGAGATAAAATTCTTGCGGATTTTTTCATTAGCAGGATCAAACTCTAGATTATTTAAATTGCTAATTATTTGCTCAAAATGTTTATCTTGAGAATATTTTTGGTAATTTTGAAACCCTAGAACTGAGACTATCCCTATAATAATTATAGAAATAGCTACGTTAAAATTTTTGCAGTTTTTCATATTGTGATAAAAATAATAAGGTTGAAATATGAAAAGGTCATATCACATCTTGACCATGATAGCAAAAAAATAACTTTTAGTAATTTATTCGCTTTTTAGCTTTGCTAGCTCTTGAGGGGTAGGCAGGAATTTTTCAAGCTTTTTAGGTAATGTTTCTGTAAGCTTAAATTGTGATACTCCTATTGGTTTTTGGATGCCTTCTATAGCGTATTCTACGGTAATACCTTGTTTTTCTTCGCACAAAATTAACCCAATTGTAGGATTATCCGAATTATCTTTAATTTTGTGATCCATTAAATTAAGATAAAAATTTAGTTTGCCGGCATATTCTGCCTTAAACTTACCGGTTTTTAATTCAATAACAACATAACATTTGAGTTTTATGTGATAAAAAACTAAATCCAAATAATAATCTTCTCCCTCAAGTTCTATATGATATTGATTGCCAACAAATGCAAAACCTTGTCCTAGTTCTAATAAAAAGTTTTTAATATTATTTATCAATTTATTTTCTAAATCTCGTTCTATTATTTTACCTTGAATATCTAAAAATTCTAAATTATACGGGTCTTTTATAATCGATCTTGCTAAATCAGACTGTAGCTCAGGTAAAGTATTAGAAAAGTTATTTATACCTTTTGCTGACCTTTCATATAAATTACTTTTAATTTGTAAGGATAATACATTTCTTGACCAACCATTTTCGATGGTTTGTTGTGCATACCAAATTCTTTGATTTATATTTTTTAGTTTTGAAAAAATATAAATATTATGACTCCATGGGATTTCTCCAACCGCTTGTTGGAGAATTTGGTCATTATTATATTCTGCAAAAAACTGACGCATATAAGAAAGGTTTTGATATGATAATCCTTTCATTTCAGGAAACTCTTTACGCAAATCATCAGAAATATTTTGAATAACTTTTGAACCCCATTTCTCTTTATTCTGACGTTCTAAAATTAATTTTCCTATATTCCAATAAAGAACTATCAATTCTTTATTAACTGCTAAATGGGCTCTAATACGAGCTTTGCTAATTTCTTGTTTTAAATTTTTAATTAAATCAGTATACGATTGATTATTTAAAATATTACTCATTGATTTTAACTATCTCTTACCACCCGCATTCATAGCAAGGCTTGCGGAAACAAATTCTTCAAGGTCGCCGTCAAGCACTCCTTTAGTATCAGAAGTTTCATAATCTGTACGTAAATCTTTTACCATCTGATAAGGCTGTAAAACATATGACCTAATTTGATGTCCCCAGCTATTATCGGTTTTGGCGGCATTCTGCTCGTTAACGCTGTCTGTGCGTTTCTGCATTTCAAGCTCATAGAGTTTTGCTTGAAGCATCTTCATAGCTTGAGCCTTATTTTTATGCTGTGATCTATCGCTTTGGCATTGTGTCACCGTATTTGTCGGTATATGGGTGATACGTACGGCAGAATCGGTAGTATTAACGTGCTGCCCGCCTGCTCCAGATGCTCTAAAAGTATCGATTCTTAAATCTTTATCCTCGATAGTAATTGCTATATTATCGTCAATTTCGGGGTATACCCAGCTACTTGCAAAGCTAGTCATTCTTTTACCTGCAGCATTAAACGGGGAAATACGCACTAATCTGTGAACACCAGCTTCGGTCTTAAACCAGCCGTAAGCTCGCTTGCCTATTATCCTAATCGTGCATGATTTAATGCCTGCTTCTTCGCCGTTAATCATATTGATTATTTCGATTTTAAAGCCGAGTCTTTCGGCAAAACGCAAATACATACGCATCATAATAGATGCCCAGTCATGACTTTCAGTTCCTCCGGCTCCGGCATTAATCTCTAAAAAGCAATTATTACCGTCTGCTTCACCTGAAAACAAGCATTCCGTTTCGAATTTGGCAGCAATTATGCTTAAGCTTTTAAAGTCCTGTTCAACTTGTAAAAGTGTTTCTAAATCGTTTTCGGCTTCAGCCATTTCTTCAAGTTCTAAAGCGTCTTTTAAATTAGATTTGAGTTTATTAAAGGCATTTAGTTTTTCTTCCAAATTATTTTTTTCTCGCAGTAATGTTTGTGCTTTAGTTTGGTCATTCCATAAGCTCGGATCGGCTGTTAACTCTTCTAACTCTTTCAGTCTTTCAGTTGATGCTTCAACGTCAAAGTGACCTCCAAAGTAGTTCTAAAGACTGCTCAATTTTTTTTACGTAATTTTCTATTTCAGCTCGCATTATTTTTTCCTGTTATAAATTTCGATTTTGTTATATATTATCGTGGTTTAGTGTCATCCCGTGGCTTGACCACGGGATCTTGTATCGCAGCTTGTGTCCTGAGATCCTGCGATCAAGTCGCGGGATGACAGACAATAAACAAATACAAATTATATCACAATAATTATGAATAATCAAAAATATATAAGGAACTTCTCAATAATCGCTCATATCGATCACGGTAAATCTACGTTAGCCGATAGGTTAATTGAGCATTGTGGCGGGCTTCAGGCTAGGGAAATGAGTCAGCAAGTGCTAGATTCGATGGATATCGAAAAAGAGAGAGGTATAACTATAAAAGCACAAACCGTGCGGCTTGTATATAAGGCTAAAGACGGTAATACTTACTACTTGAATTTGATGGATACTCCGGGGCATGTTGATTTTGCTTATGAAGTTAGTAGGTCACTTGCTGCTTGTGAAGGGTCGTTATTAGTAGTTGATAGTACGCAAGGAGTAGAGGCACAAACTCTTGCCAATGTTTATCAGGCAATTGAGAATGATCATGAGATTGTACCGGTACTTAACAAGATTGACCTACCGGCGTCAGAGCCTGAACAGGTTAAGCAGCAGATAGAGGATATAATCGGGATCGATGCAAGTGAGGCTGTATTGATTTCGGCAAAAAGCGGTATAGGTATTGATTTAGTTTTAGAGGCAATAGTAAAAAAATTACCTCCACCAAAAGAAAGTAGTTCTGATATTTTGAAATCTTTACTTGTTGATAGTTGGTATGACCCATATCTCGGCGTGGTTATCTTGGTACGCATTATTGATGGAACTCTACGTAAGAATATGCGTATTAAAATGATGGCTACTAACTCGGTTTATACAGTCGAGAATGTTGGATATTTTACTCCAAAAAAACATATTTCGGATGTTTTACATGCAGGCGAAATCGGTTTCTTTACTGCTTCTATAAAGCAAGTAGCGGATTGTAAAGTCGGAGATACTATAACTGATGAGAAGAAACCTTGTGAGCAAGCTCTGCCGGGCTTTAAACCAAATTTGCCGGTGGTGTTTTGTGGGCTTTATCCAACAGATAGTGCAGAGTTTGAACATCTAAAGGATTCGCTAGCTAAATTACGTCTTAATGATGCCAGCTTTGAGTACGAAATGGAAAGCTCTTCAGCCCTTGGAGTAGGATTTAGGTGCGGTTTTTTAGGGTTGCTACATTTAGAGATAATCCAAGAGCGTTTAAGTAGGGAATTCGATTTAGATTTAATCACTACCGCTCCAAGCGTGGTGTATAAAATCCATATGCGGGACGGCGAAAGCTTAGAGATTCATAATCCTGCAGATTTGCCTGATTTGCAAAAAATCGAATCGATGGAAGAACCTTGGATTAAAGCAACTATAATGGTACCTGATGAGTTTTTAGGTACAGTATTATCACTTTGTACGGAAAAAAGAGGTGTGCAGCTCGATCATAGCTATATAGCAAATAGAGCTAAAATAATTTATAAGTTACCGCTAAATGAGATAGTTTACGATTTCTACGATCGTTTAAAAAGCTGTTCTAAAGGTTATGCAAGTTTTGAATGGCAAATGGATGTTTATGAATCTTCTGAACTTGTTAAGCTTGGGATTTTGGTTAACGCAGAGGCGGTTGATGCACTGTCCACAATCGTACATCGTTCACGTGCCGAGCAGAGGGGTAGGGCATTATGCGTAAGGTTAAAGGATTTAATTCCAAGGCAGCAGATTGATATAGCAATTCAAGCAAGTATCGGTAGCCGTATTATTGCTCGTGAGACTATTAAAGCTTTACGTAAAGACGTTTTATCCAAATGTTACGGCGGTGATATAAGTCGTAAACGTAAGCTTCTTGAGAAGCAAAAAGCAGGTAAAAAGAGAATGAGACAGTACGGCAATATCGAAATCCCGCAATCTGCTTTTATCGCAGCGTTGAAAATTGGGGATGAGTAAACTTTTTTTATTTTATATAAAGAAAACGCTAGACGTTATAATAAAGATTTGTTATAAGAAGTTATCTAAAAATTTTTAGATACTTCCACTTATTCCTCGGTAGCTCAGTGGTAGAGCAAACGGCTGTTAACCGTTCGGTCGCTGGTTCGAGTCCGGCCCGGGGAGCCATTCCGTACGATTCGTTGTTTTTTTAAAAATATCAAATGGGAAACACAGAGAGTAATCAAGGTTTTAACCCTTCAGTTGCAAGTTTTGAAATATGAAGAAATACAACACTTACACAGACTTCTTGACATACTCTTAAATTTCTTTCCTATCCTTATATTACTTCTCTTCTATATTTGTAACAGTACCTTCACAAATCACAAATTAATTTTTAACTTTATAAAATCTTGATGGCTTTGATATTTCTTCTGTAAGTGGCAGTTATATTCTAGTAGAACACTTACGTTATCTTTTTCCGTCAAGACGCTGGTACCAATATTATAACCTATTTTAGGTTGTTTTGGTAAAGCAACTGTTTCATTGATTTCTTTATCTTTCCATTTTGGAAGTGTTGAGAGATAAGGAATTAAGCAGAGAATTACAGGAAGGATATTTTTTTGGAAAAATTTGTGTTTAAATTTAAGATAAATTTTGGTCAGTATATACAAAATTAGTAGAAATTTTGTTACTATCTATGTGTTATCTATGATAATATTAGCTACCCGTTAAAACGGTTAATCGTTTTAAATTAAAACATATAGCCTTCATAAATTCAGAGAATTGAATTTTGATAATACCAATATATCTGACACGTTTATTATCTTGTGAAAATACTCTTTCAAAAGGTGCTCTAATTTTTGTATAATATTTATCAAGGTCAAAATTCTTATCTTGCATGTTATTTTTCTTTACAGCACAAAGATGCACTCCTTTCCTAGTGGCTGCATCTTTGACAGGCTTTGTACAATATGCTTTATCTACATATGTAGCACCGGAGTGTGGCATAACATGTTTAAAACCTTTGCTATCAGTAACATTTGCAGTGGTAACTGCAACCTTATTAATCATCCCTGATTGAATATCAACGCTAACATGTTTTTTATAACCATACCAAAACTTATTACCTCCTTTACAACCAATTTTAGCTTGTTTATCATTTGCAACTTTAGACAAAGT
>NZ_JWSW01000005.1:0-52383 GCF_000828125.2 Rickettsia asembonensis
TTATCTCTTAACACTTCCATTATGAGCCGCTTTCTGCTCTATCAGGAGGTTATAAGTTACGTGTTTTACTTGCACAAAGTCTATTTAATAATCCCGATGTTTTACTACTCGATGAACCGACAAATCACTTAGATATTATTTCAATATATTGGCTTGAGAATTATTTAAAAAACTCGTTTAAAGGAATATTAATTTTTATATCACATGATTTAGCTTTTTTAAATAATGTCGCAACGGATATTTTAGACATAGATTATGGAGAGATAAAACTATATACAGGAAATTATGATAATTTTGTTTAAGAAAAGCAGATAATAGCTGCTCAAAAATTAAGCGAGAGAAATTTCTTAGAAAAGAAAATAGAAAATATGCAAGCTTGAGTTGATAAATTTAGAGCAGGGACGAGAGCAAGGCAAAGTGCCTCTAGAGAAAAGCAGTTAGAGAAAATAGAATTGCCGGATATACAAAAATCTTCAAGAATTAGTCCGTTATTTAGATTTAAACAACTAAGAAATTCAGGAAAATTAGTATTAAAAATCGATCAAATAACTAAAAGCTTTGAGGATAAGCAAATATTAGACCTTTTGCATAACGAAGCTAATAAAGAGGAATTTAAAGGAGACACGGAACGCAGCACCGCAGCGTACACAAGCGTACGTGAGGATGCGAGTACCGGATCGACGTATAAATTACCTTTAGAAGCAAGTTATGCAAAAGGTCTATTAAATAAAGTTAGTTTTAACGTATTACGAGGAGAAAAAATTATTATTATCGGTGCAAACGGTATTGGTAAATCTACTTTGTTAAAAATCTTAATGAATAAAATATCAGCAGATCAAGGTAGCTATGAGTGGGGATATGAATCACAAATATCTTATTTCGCTCAAGACCATCATGAGCTACTTAATGAAAATATTAGTATTATTGATTGGCTCAAAAAGCAATCTGAAAAGGAAACAGAAAATACTATTAGAAATACGCTTGGACAAGTATTATTCCGTAGTGATGAAGTAAATAAAAATATTTTGAGTTTAAGCGGAGGTGAGGGTGCAAGGTTATTACTTGCTAAAATGATGCTAGAAAAAAGCAATATTTTGGTTCTTGATGAACCGACAAACCATCTTGATATAGAGTCAAGAGAAGCCCTTAAAAAAGCTTTAATTGATTTTGAGGGTACGGTAATATTAGTAACGCACGATCGTGATTTTGCAAAATTCATAGCAACAAGAATTATTGCTCTTTCCCATAGGAAAAATATTGTTGATTTTAAAGGTAAATATGATGATTATATTGAGAAATACGGTAATGATTATTTAAGTTCCGCTATTAAATTATCTTAAGTTTTAGGCATTGTTCATTAAATATAGATATCGTCATTGCAAGAAGAATTACGCAGTAATTCGACGAAGCAATCCAGTTAAAAAATTCTGATTTACAGAATTTTTTTAATCTTTTTCTGGATTGCCGTGCAGTCTGCGACTGCTCGCAATGACGGGGTGGTATCCACGCAGGAATGACATAAATGTTACTCCACATTATAAAACTCCAAATGATGACCGCTAATAAACTTTTTTACTTCAGCATGGTTACCATACTCATCAAACTTTAATAATAACTCTTGTTTGTTAAAATATAATATATTTGTAAATAGTCGATCATCACAGTCCCACTTAGATTTAAAAGCCTTGTCCTTGATAAGTTTAACTCCGTTTACTCCTTGTTTATGATATATTATTCCTTTTTTTAAAGCAGAAACAAAAGACATAATTTTACTTTCATCAAAAATATTATAGATTTTTTTAGAAATTGTACCGTAACACTTGAATTCTCTATATTTACCGATGAATATAGCCGTACCTTTATCTAATTCTTTATCAATTTTAATCTGTCCTTCTTTAGGAATATTCCAAGAATTATTATTGAAGTGGATAATTTTTTGAATGGCTAGATAAAATTCATGTTTCTTTTTTAGTTGATAATATTGATGAATTTTTTTTGCATCATATTGATCAATTAATTGTTCTAAATTTTCTATTTGCTTATTATCGGGGGAATAGCTTGCAATAATTTCTTCTTTTTTTTCTAAGCTTAATTTATTTGTGTATTCTTGTACTTTTTTTTGATTATTATTTAATAGGGCGGTAACTATCCCAATCTCTAAAGTGCTTTCATTACGATCATCATTTTGTAAAGCATCTTCAACATTTTGGAAAATCTTTTTAGACTTTTTAGTAGTTAATTTATTCTCATTATCTGCTATTAAAGAGGTATTAACAGCATTAAGAAGTTCTGCTTTTTCATCGGGCTTCAGAGTATTATTTTGAGGCAATATATAATTGGGGTCTACGTAACTCCGAAGCTTTATAATAGCCTTTTCATACAAATTTATTTGATGCTCAGGCATATTATTTAAAAGATCGGAAGCAGTTTTAAATTGCTTACTACATAGGGCGAGTGAGAATGCTAGAAGTATATTGCTTGGGTCATCACTAATTGCTTTTAGTTTTTCAGTTAATATTGATTGTTGGTTTTTATTAAATTTTTTTATTGAAAATTCTGTTATAAAAAGCCATGTATTCACTGTCTAATTTATATTCAAAAAAGCCGGCATTTTTATTTATTTCATATTTTTTTAACAATTCATGATTTCTGTAGCTTTCATATGAATAATTATATATTAATCGCTGCATTAGTGAATGCTTGAGTTCTTTAGATTTCATGTTACTAACTATAGCTTTTTCGCTATCTAAATGCCTAAATATATAAGTAATCACTTCTATAGCGGCATCAACAGTAGGTATACATAAAAAGTTTTTATCTATTGTTTCTACATCAAGACCACGACTAGTTTGTCTAAAATTTTTTATACTAGTTTGTGATAATATATTGGTGGTGTTATTAACTTCAGCAATATTAAGCTTAAAAGTAATCGAAGGCTCTGTATTTTTCATGAATATAGTTTAGTATTGTAGTTGGGCTTAAGAACTATTAGATTTCCTGCATAACTTGTTTCTAAAGATAATTTGTACGTCAATCCTAGCCCTTCATCCTCATGTTACTTGCGTGTACGCTGCGGGTTGGGGCTTCGTGTTTCCGGAGGAATTCCACTTTATTAACTACGTTATGCAGGAAATCTGTTACAATAATGATGAGAAAAGTTTGAAACTTTACATAGAATTATTATTAAAAGATTAATCTAAAAATAATAACAAAGGAGTTTAAGAAGACAATAGATTTTTTAATTTAAAATGATAGCGAATGTTTAGTTAGAAATAAATGTATTGATTTTTTTATTGTCACCCCATGGCTTGACCATGGGGTCCATAAAAACAATAAAAAATACTAATAATTTTAGTATTTTTAACTGGATACCGTGGTCAAGCCACGGTATGACACCGAACGGATTTTTCGGTCCACGCAACAAAGCTACGCGGGAATGACATTGAAGAGCTAAATTAACTTATAAAGTAATATCTATTCAAACTCAAATCCAGCAAAATATTTATGAAAATATCCTTCCTGTAATTCTCTGCTTAATTCCTTATCTCTCAACACTTCCTTTATCGGATTTTTGTATAGTTTCTGATTTCAGTATATTGGTTTCCTTAATAAATTATTATTTTATTATATAATTTTTATATCTTATCACAAGAATAATTATAATAGTTATCTGAGCCTAGAAATTCAAATTTATAAGTTGTCGTATTATATTCATAAGGATATTCTAAATATTTTTGTAATTTTACGGTATTTTCTTGAAATAATGGGTAATTATTTGCCGGTTCGTGCTTTGATAAATTGAAATATTTCCTTGCTAACCATTTCTTATCTTGAACATTATTAAAAGCTTTGATTTTTGAATATCCACCTTGTTGTTCTTCTTGTAAAAAATAATCTTTATAATCCTTATAATCTTTGGGAAGATTTAATATAAATCTAGAATATTGCTCTAACTGAAAGTCAGTTAACCAAGTAAATATACGATATAAATGTTCTCTATGATCCAAAGAAAAAA
Source organism: Rickettsia asembonensis (assembly GCF_000828125.2). Classification (NCBI taxonomy): domain Bacteria; kingdom Pseudomonadati; phylum Pseudomonadota; class Alphaproteobacteria; order Rickettsiales; family Rickettsiaceae; genus Rickettsia; species Rickettsia asembonensis. Next base: position 4,016 of record NZ_JWSW01000005.1, read on the forward strand.
TAACTGCAGCTTCTAATTGATTTATATTTTCTCCTACTTCTGTTTCAATAACATCATTAGATAATATAACTAACTCTTTATTAAAATGTTTTTTATTATTCTTTGATTGAATCATTATATCAAACATATCGGTCTCAAGTTCCTTCATGGTAAATAATTTTTTGTATTTATTTAGCCATGGACCAAAAGCTATAGATTCAAGTTTTTTAAAATATTCGGTTAATTTCATTTGCAATTCTAAGTTAAATTTAAGAGCGGCGCTTTATATAAAAATTGAGATAAGTCAAGAGATATTAAATTAATGATTTAAAAAATATGTATCATCCCGTGATTTATTCACGGTATCCAGTTAAAAATGCTAATTTTTAGCATTTTTACATTTTTTTCTAGATACCGTAGTCAAGCCACGGTATGACAATGAATTGATTACTAAAATTTTTCACATAACTTAATGACAAAAGTAAAATATGAATATATTATTTTATATACTCGTTTAATTTGAAAAATTGGCTACGTTATTTTTTACTTTTAATCCTCACGTACTAAATAATGTACGCTGTGGTTAAAAGCTTCAAAATGCCTTGCTTTTTTCCAAATTAAACTTCGTCTATCATTTATCAAGGAAGTTATGAGTACGGATATTAATAATATTAGCGATAGCTTAGAAGTCGTTACGCAAGGTCATTTATCGATTTTTTCTTTAATAAGCTCCTCCGACATTATCGGTAAGTCGGTTATGTTGATGCTTCTTATTGCTTCCATTTGGTCATGGGCTATTATTTTGGATAAAATATTTAAGCTAGCACAAGTGCAGCGAAGAATGAAAAATTTTGAAAATGTATTTTGGTCCGGTGGAGTATTAGAGCAATTATATGAAAGCATAAAGAGGTCGGTTAATAATCCGCTAGCTTTGATATTTGTCTCGGCTATGGATGAGTGTAAGAGTTTAAGTACTAGAGGGCTTTCCGATGCATTAAAAAACAACCATAAAGAGCGTATAACGGGTGCAATGTACTTAGCTCAAAATAGGGAAGTCGAAAAGCTGGAGAAAAATTTAAGCTTCTTGGCAACCGTCGGGTCAAGTGCTCCTTTCGTGGGTTTATTCGGCACTGTTTGGGGAATTATGCACAGCTTCCAATCGATTGCTACTTCCAAAAATACTTCTCTTGCCGTAGTAGCTCCCGGAATCGCTGAGGCGTTACTTGCAACTGCAATAGGCTTGTTTGCAGCTATTCCGGCAGTAATTTTTTATAACTATCTTATTTCCCGTATTACTCTTATAAATAATAAGATTGAAGATTTTAGTAGCGAGTTAAATTCTATACTTTCTAAGGCAATTGATCAGGAGAAAATGTAATGGCTATAAAGCTTGCCGGAAGTAATAGAAAAAGTAAAAGGGCAGTAGTTAGTGAAATTAACGTTACTCCGCTCGTTGATGTGATGCTTGTGCTATTAATTATTTTCATGATTACTTCTCCAATGCTTGTTTCGGGTGTAAATGTGGATTTACCTGAGACAAATTCAAGTCCGATTTCAGGGCAGGATGAACCGCTAGTCGTTACTATCAATAATAAAGGTGAAATTTTCCTGCTTGAAACTCCTATAGAGAGAACACATTTAACCGACAAGCTTGCAAATATCACTAAAGAAAAAAAGGATGCTAGAATTTTTGTAAGAGGCGATAGGAATGTTTCTTATGGGCAGGTGGTAGAGATAGTTGCCGAAATTCATGCTGCCGGCTTTTCTCGTGTAGCTCTTATTTCAAATATTAAAAATAATGAAAAGTAACCAAAATAGGGATAATTTTACGGTTTTCCTTAGCTTCTCTGTTGTTCTGCACTTACTTCTTTTATATTTTTTTCTATTCGGTATGCCGTCACTTTTTGAAAAATTACCGGGAGAGCAAACTATAACTTTTGAAATGCTACCTGTTAGCGATAAATCAAATATTATAACGACGACAAAACAGAAAGAAGCTCCTATAGAAAACGAAGATGCTAAAAAGTCTGAGCAGAATAAGCCAAAAGAAGAAGAACCGCAACAAGATTTGCCAAAAGAAGAAAAAGCAAAAGAGCCTGAGGCTAAAACAATAGAAGAAAAGCCAAAAATAGAAGAGAAAAAACCTATAGAAGAACCAAAGCCTGAAGAATCGAAAGAAGCGTTACCTGAGAAGAAGGAAGAAGTAAAGGAAGAAAAGCCTAAAGAAGAGAAAAAAAAGCCGATAGAGGAAGTGAAAAAACCTGCAGAAAAGAAAGAGGAAAAGAAACCGGCAGAGAAACCTAAAGAGGTAAAGAAAAAAGAGTTTAAAACCGATGAGCTTGATTCTTTACTGAAGAATTTAGAGCAATCTTCGGAAGGAAATAATGTAAAATCCAATAAGCATCAAAGGTCAAAAAAAGTTGATAATGCAAAAGAAGCTAAAGGTGTTTATACGGATGGGCTGCCTCTTTCCGATAGCGAAACATCTTTGATAAAAAGACAGATTGAAAGACATTGGAGTAATGTACCGGCAGGGGTTAGAGGTAATAATAAGGTAAAAGTTATTATTAGTATTACGCTAGATAAAGCAGGAAACGTTGAGCAAGCAAAGGTTAAAGAAAGAATTTGTCCTAATATTCCGGCTAGTGTTTGTGAAGCTTTAGCGGATAATGCAATTAGAGCGGTATGGCAGGCAAGCCCTATCGAAAATCTTGACCCTGCTCGTTTTAACCATTGGAAAGAGATTAATTTTAGCTTTGATCCAAGTAAATTGTAGGCTGGGTATTGCCTGTGTGGATACTAAAGGTTATCATTGCGAGGAGGTATTGGCTGCGTGGATCAGTTTTACCTCTGTCATCCCGTGGCTTGACCACGGGATCCAGTTAAAAATACTAATATTATATTAGTATTTTTTATTGTTTTTATGGACCTAGTTAGCAAGCCACAGGGTGACACAGTAGGTTTTACCGGTCTACGCAACAATGCTTTCCCGCGTAGGCAGGAATCTAGTAAAAACCTATAAAAAACTTGTTTTTTTAGGTTTATTTTTTAAACAAATAACTCCCATATCGATATTTGAAGTTATTTTTCTGGATTCCCGCTTTCGCGGGGATGACATTAAGAACTATGAAATAATTTAAAAATATTATTCATCATGTTCGTGGTGGTCACCGATTAATTCAAGCCCCATATCTTTTCGTTCATTATCAAAACAACAGTAGCAGCAATAACCTATCAAGAATAATAAAGTTGCTCCCATTAAAAGTAGAGTCAAAGCAGTATTACTAGAGCTTGCTAACTCATATTCTGAAGGTAATAAATCCGTAGGGATGTCTTTGTTCATAAAACTTAGTTATTATGTTTACTATTTATAAATAAAAAAACTATATAACTTTGTCTATTAAAATTACATTTATTTCACAAAGTTTTAAGAGCAGGATAAGTAAATAACAATAAATGGCATAAATTTAGACCAAAATGGACTATCATAGAGCATAATATTTTACTGGTCTTGTAATATGTATAACCATAGAAAAAACCGCATATAGTACTTAAGGCTATATATATTAGCCCGCCTTGAAAATGTGCGACTCCAAATATTAAAGATGCTATAATAACAGCTAAAATTTGCCGGTTCGGTAAAAGATTTTGTAATGTTCTTTGTAAAAATCCTCGAAAGAATGTTTCCTCAGCTATACATACGAAAAAGAAATTATTAATTGCCCATATCGGTAATATGCTTGGGATTTTAGGTTCAAATAAGACGTAACCGCTTATTAAAGATAGAACCATAATTATTACTATACATAGTAATAGAGAAAGAGAAGTATATCTTATAGCATTCGTATGTTCTTGTTTTTCTAAAATATATAAATCACTGACAGAAAAAATTATTAAAGCCGGCATTATCTTGTCAAAATTTAGATACATAGAAAACGGTATGGATAATTCCGATAATTGTATTTTATTAATAGCAAGTATATTAAAAAATCCTGGAACTTTATGAAAAGCAAATAAAATAAAACAAAGGGAGATTAATATAAATAATGAGGTTTTTAGTACTTTATTTAGCTGTAAATTAAAATAGGCATAGGTAATAGCAGTAAAAATAGATAAAGCCCCAACTCCTATAATATTTATTACGCCTTGATATAAAGCGGCTAAAATCGTAACGCCTATTCCTAAATATGCAGGTCTTTTATCACGACAAAATAAAGATATTAAGATTATTGTAATAAGAAAAATATAGGTGATAGTTAAGGATGACATATAAATCTTTGTAAAAAACTATTTTTAATATATAGTTATTTTTTAGCATTAAAAATAGAAAAATTATTAAATATTGGATTTTAAAAAGAAAATATAAAAAATAATCATAAGAAAAACCAATAAAATAATATATATGTAATTGGAATATTTTATGAAAGATATAGAATATTGGGAAAAAAATTTTGAAAGCTGTAAATATTCAAATAAATTAATCGAAAGGCTTTTATTTTTAAATAACCAAGTAAAACAACCTATTGATATTAGAGAAGTTAAAAAAGGTATTTATTATGCTCGTAAATATCATGGTGATCAAATGCGTCAATCGGGTGATCCTTATTATTCTCATCCAATCGCAGTAACAATTATGGTAGCGGAATTTGTAGCAAAAGAAGTGCCTAAACTCTTTACTTTTAGAATGCTACAAGCTGCATTACTTCATGACACTATTGAAGATACTGAACTTACTGAAGAAATGATTAGTAACATTTTTGATGAAGAAGTAGCAAGGCATGTAGAAGGTCTAACTAGAATTAAACCTTGTGGAAAAATAAGTAGCGAGAAAAGTCTTATTTTATTAATTAAACAAGAAAGATACGATACTGCTCTTATAAAACTTTTTGATAGGATACATAATTTACAAACTTTAGAAGCAAAATCGCCTGAAAAAGCTCATAAAATAATTAAAGAGACATTAAAAAGCTTTTTAGTGTTAAGTGAAATACTTGAAATACCTTCAGTTTCAGAGCTTATATATGCTGAATGTTATAAAAATAATTTAAAGTTTAATATAAATTCTACTTTTAATAAAATTATAAATTTTGATTCTTTTCCATTCTCTCAAAATAAGTTACTCCCATAAAGAAAGTTATACCTACCGGAATGAAAATTAAAAATAATCCCCAATATCCTAGATAATTGGTAATATAAACTAAACCAAATGACGTTATAATATAAGTAAATAATTTTGCTATTGCACTTAGCATACTAGTATATGTAAATCTCTTAAAAACCGGAAAATATTTATAAAATATAGGAGCTGCCGGTACGTGATCAAATACGAATAATGCAGCTAAACATTGAAAAATAAAAATATATAAAGGAGTAGGGTTATAATTTAACATTATAGGAAAAAAAATGAGAGAGGTAAAAAATAGATATAATTTTACCTTTAGGATTTTTAAAGGATGGATTTTATAGCTAATAAATGCAAGACCGATAATACCGAGTAAATCTATTATAGATACCCAAAAATTTTGATTTATAATTTGATTCGGAGTAAAACCACATTCTCTTTTTAATATATCAGCACAATATATATACACGAAATAAAAACACGGAGGTCTAGCACATTGGATAAAGAAATACCAAATAGAAGTGGCGTTTGGAACTTGTTGATCTAGAATATCTTTGTCAATTTCTTCAAGCGTAATATTATTTTCTTGAAGTCTTAGTTTTAATTTATTTTTTTTATTTGAAAATGCCTCTGCTTCTTTTAAACTAGTCCTCGCAATAGTACCTACAAAAGCAATAGTTGCACCAACAAAAAAGGCTATACGCCAACTTGATTCATGTTGATAAATATTTTGATTAGTAAAAATTGATGCAATACCTAGTGCTACCGTCGTGCCTACGGCAGAAAATACGGTTATAATTGCTACTAATGGATATTGTATAGGAGGAGATGAATTTTCGGTTAAATACAGCTCTGCACCTCGTGCTTCTGCAGTTGCCGACATACCTTGAATTATACGACATATAGTAAGAACCCAAGAGGCTGTTATACCTATCTGTGCATATGTTGGCATACTGCCTATAATCACACAAGTAATAGCCATTAATAGAGTAGTAAAAACAACTACAATCTTACGTCCAAAATGATCTCCTATATATCCGAATATTAATGCTCCTATAGGTCTTAACAAGTAGGTAGAGCAGAAAGAAAAAGCAGTAAGCAGCGAAAAAGTGAAAGGATCATATTCCGGAAAAAATAAATTATTTAAAAGCACCGCCATATGCACATAAAGCATAAGGTCAAAATACTCTAGAAATGTGCCTATAGAAAGTAATCCAATAGCTTGTTTTTGTTCTTTACTTAAACTTCTTTGTTCTTTTTCATAGCCTAACATAACCTTTCCTTTATATATAATTAAATAAGCTATACTTTATTTGGTTAAAAGTCAATAAAGGATTAAGAGTTTTAATAAATTATTACAAAATATTTAGGTTCCGTAAAGTTATCTAGCCTAAAATCTTCAAATTATCTATTTTTCTCTGAAAGCTTTAAATGCAGTATCAGTAACGGGATCAAGTAAATATCTAAGTAGTGTTCTAGTACCGGTTACGATTTGTACCTCAGCTTGCATACCGGGATGTAATTCAAGATTTTTAACTTTAGCAACTTTGTTAAATTCATCCATATCAATTTCAACTCTTGCAACATAATAATTATCTTGCTGTTGTCCCGGATGTTGTCTTTCATCTTGTACGATATCGGGTGATATACTTACTACTTTACCGGTAAATGTTGGAGTCGTTCTTGATTTAAATGCACTGAAACGTATTTTTGCAACTAGTCCCTCATATACTGAGTCAATGTTTTTTTGAGATACCTTTGCTTCTATTATTAATGGATCATTAATTGGTGAAATTTCCATAATAGGTTGTCCGTGACTTATAACACCGCCTATTGTATGATATTTTAAATTATTAACTATACCGTCAACAGGTGATCTTATTATCACACGATTAAGTGAATCCGTCAGGGAATTATATTTTTCTTTAAGAGATGCTGTTTGTACTTGAGCTTCACGAAGCTCTGTTAAGGTTTTTTCCGTGTATTTATTTTGTAAGCTAATTATGCTAACTTGAGCTTCGGTAATAGCATGATGTGTTCCTGCTATTTCTGTTTCGTTTGTTGCGACATCGCTTTTTGCAGCTGCAACTTTAGCTTCTTGTTCTAATAATGCTGCTTTTTGTATAAATCCCTTTTCTTTTAAGGCTCTTAAAGCTTTTAAGCGATCTTGATAAACTTCAGCTGTTTTAGAGGCTGCAACCTTTCTTGCTTCTAGACCTTCAATTTTTTTCTCAAGCTGAGAAATACGTTGATTTAAACCGTCTTTTTCTGAATTAAATAATTCTTTTCTAGATCTAAATAAATTTTCCTGTGTATGAATTATTTTAGCTACTTCCGGTAAATTTATATCCTGCATTAGAAAATCAGAGAATTCAATTTGTTCTAAATTATCACGTTCGGCAATTAAACGATTTTCAGTTGCTAAAAAATTACGGTACTGACCAAGAATATTTTCATGTTCGCTTTTTATTCTAGTTTCTTCAAGCTCTATTAACTTATCGCCTTCTTTGACTTTGTCACCTTGCTTAACGTAAATAGCATTGATTATTCCACCTTCATTATGTTGAATCGTTTTTTTATTTGTGCTTGGCATTACGATACCGACAGCTACAGCACCGCTATCAAGAGGGGCAAGAGCCGCCCATAATCCGCCTATTAATACTAAAAAGATAATAACATAAATACCGAAAAGTATAGGCGATCTTGCAGCTTGGGCTACGTTATTACGATCTTTATCTGTTTTTTTGGTAGTAAAATTAACAAACCTGTCAAGCTTTACTAATAAGAACTCTATAACGTGAGAGGTTTTTTTTAATGTGGTATTTATTAAAGCTTTACGTTTAGAACTTTGACCTTTAAGGTTTAATGAACCTTCGCGTAAGGACAATAATTGTTTCAATTGTTCCGGAGTAATTTGAGGTTTATTGTGTTTTAAGTCCTGCATAATATTTAATCATTATTATTTTTAGTCGGTGTTTGTTGCTATGTTCACCCTGTGACTTGTATCTACTTTGTTGCATAGCTCAAAAAACGTGTTCAATGTCATTCCCGCGAAAGTGGGAATCCAAAAAAATAACTTCTTAAAATAAACCTAAAAAAACAAGTTTTTTATAGGTTTTACTGGATTCCTGCTTTCGCAGGAATGACATAAACGAGCTGTGCAACAAAACTATGACTTAACCACGGTATGACATTATTAGTTATTAATATGAATTGTACCGCTTTTTAAAGTTTTAAAGTGTTTTTGAATCTCTTCTTCCGTTCCGTAAACTGCAACGGCTCCATCCTGTAATATTAGAATTTTATCAACAACGGATAATACGGATGGTCTATGTGAAATTACAAGAACTGCTATTCCTTTAAGTTTTGCTTGTTTTAAGGCACTTGCAAGGGCAACTTCACCTGCCTCATCTAAATTAGCATTAGGCTCATCTAAAATGATGAGTTTTGGATTGCCGTAAAAAGCTCTAGCAAGCCCGATACGTTGTCTTTGACCACCTGATAGATTAGAGCCTGCAGGACCGATATCAGAATCATAACCGTCAGGGAATCTTAATATCATTTCATGAGCTCCGGCTATTTTAGCTGCTTCAATAACTTTTTGCGGATCGGCATCTTCTTCCATTCTAGCTATATTTTGTTTAATACTACCGCTAAAAAGTTCTATTCCTTGAGGAAGATAGCCAACATGTCTACCAAAATCTTCTCTATTCCAACGATAAATTTCAGCACTATCTAAACGTACGGAACCTGATGATTCTTTCCATACCCCGACTATGATTTTAGCTAAAGTTGATTTTCCTGTAGCTGAAGGACCGATAATTGCTAAAACTTCGCCCGGCTGCACTGCAAAACTAACGCCTTTTAAGATATATTTCGGTACGGGAGGTTGTGGTAAATGTTTCGGTATAGGATGAGCATAATAAATATTTTCAACAGTAAGATGACCATCAACGTTCGGAATTGGCATCGCTTCATCTCTAGAAGAATAAGTATTAAATAAATTATTAATGTTTTTGTATGATTTAATAGCACCGCTCATACTTTTCCATAAATCAATAGCATTATCGAAAGGAGCAAGAGCTCTACCGACTATGATAGAACTCATAATCATATTACCGGGAGTCATATCTGCACTGTGAGATTTTACAACAATGTAAGCGCCGACTCCGGTAACAGCCATTTGCATTATGTTACGGATAAACCTTGAAAAGTTAGAAATAACACCGTTACGATAGCTAGCAACTGATTGTTTATCAAGTGCTAATATGTTAAATTTATGCCAATTTTTTGTAACATTCTTCATCATTCCCATTGCTTCAATTGCTTCTGCATTTCTGTTCGCAATATCGGCTTGTGTCATACCTTTTATCGAAAATTCGGTAGCTTCACCGAGCGTTTTATTAGTAGCGGCAGCGTTAAAGAAAGCGGTTGAAACTATGATAACTACACCAAAAACGGTAATAAGACCGATATATGGATGAATTGAGAAAATAACGGCAATATAGATAAGGCTCCAAGGGGCATCGAATAAAGTATTAATTCCGGTACTTGTTAGGAATGTTTTAACGGCTTGAAAATCACGTAATAATTGGCTAGAACCCATATTTGCTCGTGTTGCAGCTGCAGAAATTGAAGAAGCAAAAATTATGGGAGCTACTGTTCTATCAAGCCATTCTCCTACCTTTATAAGTGTAAAAGAACGAGCAATTTGTAATAATCCATAAACAAAATAGATATATGCGATTATTATTGATAAAAATAATAATGTTTGTAGATTACCGCTTCCAAGGACTCTATCAAGAACTTGTAGCGAGTAAAGAGGAGTAATTAACATTAGTAAGTTGATTACAAAAGCAAACCAAAAGACTATCCAAAAAGCTGTTCTACATTCACCTAATGCTATTACTAGCGGTTTTTTTTTATTTAGATTATTATTGTTATTATCCATATTAGTTACATTATAAATAATTATTAATTAGTTCTTCAGCAATTTGAACGCTGTTTAAAGCTGCTCCTTTACGTAAATTATCACATGTGATCCATAGATTTATCGTATTAGATTTACTTACGTCATTTCTAATGCGGGAGACATATACGGCATCTTCGCCTACTACTTCAACGGGCGAGATATAAGCGAGGTCATTATTATTAGAAATTGTAACAATTCCATCTGCGTCTTGTAATATTTCTTCAGCGATGTTAGCATCCATTTTGTCGTTAAATTCTATGTTAACCGATATAGAATGACCGATAAATACCGGTACTCGCACGGAAGTAACACTAGCTTTAAAGTGATTGCCCATAATTTTGTTTAGTTCAAAAGCAATTTTTGCTTCTTCACTTGTATAGCCGTCTTTATTTAAATCACCTATATGAGGAAAAAGATTAAATGCAATCTGTTTTGGAAATTTCTTAGGATCATTCTCTCCAAAAACATATTTAGATTTTGTTTGGTCGTAGAGTTCGTCCATTCCTACTTTACCTGCTCCTGATACTGATTGATAAGTAGATATCACTACTCTTTTAATCTTTATTTCATTATCTAGCGGTTTTAATGCTACTGCAAGCGGAATTACTATACAGTTAGGGTTAGCTATGATATTTTTAGTATTAAACTCTGTAAGTGTTGATAAATTAACCTCAGGTACAATTAACGGTACTTCATTGTCAACTCTAAAAAGTGAGGATTTGTCGATAACTACACAATTACTAGCAGTAGCTTTAGGTACAAATTCTTTTGAAACTTCTGAACCGACACAAAAAAAAGCAATATCGATATCATCAAAATTTAAATTAGTTAAACTACTGATTTTCAGTATTTTTTCTCCATAACTTATTTCTCGTCCGATAGAGTTATCTGAAGCTATAGCATAAATTTTATTAACGGGAAAATTACGCTCAGCTAGAATATTTAGAGTTTCACGCCCTACATTTCCTGTAGCTCCGATTACTGCAATATTGTATTTTTTAGTCATTTATTTATTAATCCGATGAGTTTTTCGCCTCCGATAATATGGAAGTGAAAATGAAAAATAGTTTGTCCCGATTTTTCGCCTTTATTAGTTATTAAACGATAACCGTCTTTATCTAAACCCCCTTCATTCGCTATATCGGAAATTTTAGCAAAAAAATGTTTTATTTCGTCTATTTGAGCTTTAGAGATAAAATCCGCATAATCTATATATTCGTTTTTAGGTATAACGATAATATGTACAGGTGCTACGGGTGCTATATCTTTAAATGCTAAAATTTGTTCGTCTTCATAAATTATTTTTGCCGGAAGATTTTTATCTATAATTTTTGCAAAAACATTTTCTTTGTTATACATCATTTTATTCCTGTTGCCATCATTGCGAGAAAAATTAGGTGTTGTTGTATGAACACTAAATCGTCATTGTAAGGAGCAAAGCGACGTGGCAATCCAGAAATGCGTAGCATTTTTATTATTTTTCTGGATTGCCACGCAGTCTACGACTGCTCGTAATGACGTTACCTTCTAAAAATTTCAATTCAGCTTCAATGCTAGAGTTGGCGATTATTATATCTTCTAGTCGGTAATTATTTCTTTTTAAATAATTTTCTCTAATATCTGAAGCAAAAAAGCCGAAGCCTAATATTAAGACTATTTTAAATATAAACTTTAACTCTTCGATATTAATCGCCGTAACGATTATATTCGCTATTACGGCAATAGCAACAACTAACCACATTTTATGGTATAATGCCCAAAATATACTTAAAAGAGCAGCTATCCATGAAAAGCCTTCTTCAATAACAATAAAATTATTATTTTTTTGTGTGGAGTTAATGTATATTGCGTATATATTCATTATTTAAGTTTAAGCCTTGAAAATTCAAGGAACAATAATTAATTAAACCTGATTAGTCAAGTATACTCTGCTGCTTTCAAGAATTGCTCTTTGTTATCTTCATGGATTCACGTACTCACTTATTAAGTATAAGCTGCATGCGTTCACCATTTGATAACAAATTCAATTCTTGAAATCATTTGAGTATATACTAAGATAGAACTTCAAAAATTGGTGACAATGTTCTACAAGAGCTGCGGTACGAACTATATTAAGTAACGGCTTTCGTTCCGAGGACTTTGAACTCCTAGCTCTTTTTGAAGCTGTGTCGAATAACTCTTCATTTTATTTAGGAGTAATTCAATACTATATAGTACCTAATTAACAACTTAATATCAATAAATTTTATATTATGTCAGATAATTTAGCCTTACACGGCACAACAATACTTTGTTTAAAAAGGAACGAAGAAATAATTATAGCAGCAGATGGACAAGTCTCGCATGGTAATACTATACTAAAATCTACAGCACGAAAACTTCGGACTATAGCAAATAATAAAATTATTGCTGGTTTTGCGGGTTCTACGGCTGACGGTCTTGCGTTATTTGAAAAACTTGAAGTAAAGATAGAGCAACATAAGCATAATCTACTTAGAAGTGCAGTTGAGCTTGCAAAAGATTGGCGTAGCGATAAATATTTGAGACGTTTGGAAGCAATGATGATTGTTGCCGATCGTAATCATATATTAATTTTAACCGGTAACGGTGATGTCGTAGAGCCTGAAAATAATGTTGCGGCAATAGGTTCAGGCGGTTTATTTGCACTATCTGCCGCTCGTGCTTTAATGTCTTACGAGAACAATTTAACTGCTGAAGAAATTGCTTTAAAATCTATGAATATAGCTGCAGATTTGTGTGTATTTTCTAATCATAATATTATAATGGAAAAAGTTGTATGAAAGCTACTAAAACTACTTATCAAAAAGACCCTATGGGGCTTACCCCTTCTCAAATAGTTAATGAACTTAATAGATTTATCGTAGGTCAAGAAAAGGCCAAAAAAGCTGTTGCTATTGCACTTAGAAATCGCTGTCGTCGTAAAAGAGTAGAAGGTAATTTACGTAATGAAATAGTACCAAAAAATATTTTAATGATCGGTTCAACCGGTGTCGGAAAAACGGAAATAGCAAGACGCCTTGCAAAGCTTACTAATTCTCCTTTCTATAAAATTGAAGCAACTAAATTTACCGAAGTCGGATATGTAGGGCGTGATGTAGAATCAATAATTCGTGATTTAGTCGAAATAGCCGTTAATACTGAAAAAACTTTAGCAAAAACAGAAGTAGATATTAATGCACGTGAAAAAGCGATAGAGAGAATATTAGATAGTTTAGTAGGTAAAACTTCTAGTAGTGAGACTAGAGAAAAGTTCAAAGAAAAAATTTTAAACTGCGAACTTGATGATACGGAAATCGAAATTAGCGTAGCTGATACTACACCTGTCGGTGGTGGAAGTTTTGAAATACCGGGCATGCCGGGAGCATCTATGGGCGTTCTTAATCTTGGCGATATGATTGGACGAGCCCTTGGTAGCAGTAAGACTAAAACAAAAAAAATGCTAGTTAAAGATGCTATGGCTATTATTATACCTGAGGAATCAGAAAAATTAATAGATCAAGAAAAAATTATTCAGCAAGCTATAAATTTAGCTGAAAATGATGGGATAGTTTTTATTGATGAAATTGATAAAATAGCTTCAACCGGTAGTTCCAGAGCAAAAAATGCTGAAATAAGTAGAGAGGGAGTGCAAAGAGATTTGCTACCTTTGATAGAAGGAACAACGGTTAATACTAAATATGGACCGGTTAAAACTGATCATATATTATTTATTGCTTCAGGTGCTTTCCATATTGCTAAACCTTCTGATTTATTACCGGAGTTACAAGGAAGATTACCGATTAGAGTGGAATTAAATTCACTCACCAAAGATGATATGATTAAAATATTGCTTGAGCCTGAAACTAGTTTAATAAAGCAATATTCGGCGTTAATAGGTACTGAAGACGTGCATCTTGAATTTGCTGCTTCTGCTATTGAGAAGATAGCGGATTATGCGATCACCGTTAATTTAGAAGTCGAAGATATAGGGGCTAGAAGGCTGCATACTATACTTGAGAATTTGCTTGAGGATATAAGCTTTGAAGCTAGCGAAATGAAAGGCAAAAAAATAACTATCGATGATAAATTCGTAGAAAATCAATTATCAAAAATAATAACTAATCTTGACTTAGCTAAGTTTGTTCTATAGTATGCTTTTTTGATTAATGATTGTTGTTTTCGTCATTGCGAGCAGCCGTAGGCCTTGTTGCATGGATCGTTTTATGTCATTCCCGTGTAGAGGCGGGAATCCAGGGTAAAGCGAGATAAATCGAGCTTTTAGCTTTAAAAATCTACCGTATTCATACTTTTTTTACTGGATTCCCGCCTACGCGGGAATGACATCGAGTAGGTTCTTCCATCCGTGCAACAAGGTCTTCAGTCGCTCGCAGTGACGATTTGAGCCTCCAACAATACTTGTCTCACAAAATAGCATTTGAAGAAAAATTTTCATGATAATTCATATAGCAAGTCTAACGTTTAATGGAATTGATATTATTGATGTTGACGTGCAGGTACAAATATCACCGGGTATCCCTGCTTTTACTATAGTAGGGCTTGCCGATAAAACTATAGCTGAATCAAAAGAACGAGTTAAAGCAGCGTTATCTTCTATAGGGCTTGCACTACCTACTAAAAAATTTTTAATAAATTTAGCTCCGGCAGATTTAGTAAAAGAGGGAAGCCATTTCGATCTTGCGATTGCCTGTTCGATACTTACCGCAATGAATATTTTACCTGAACTTGAAATTGCGGAATATTTAATAATAGGAGAGTTATCATTAGACGGTTCAATCTTACCGGTAGGCGGAGCTCTACCTGCAGCGATTGGGGCTTCTGCTAGAGGTAAAGGACTTATTTGTTCAAGTAAAAATAGTTCAGAAGTTGCTTGGTCGGGTAATGATAATATACTTGTTCCAGGTAATTTAATTGAACTAGTAAATCATTTTAAAGGTTCACAAGTTTTAACTCCTCCGGAAGCTAAATTGCAAGATGAGCCGATAAATTATCCCGATTTTAAAGATATAAAAGGTCAAAAAATTGCTAAACGGGCTTTAGAAATTGCAGCATCAGGAGGGCATAACCTTTTAATGTTCGGTCCTCCCGGAACCGGTAAATCAAGGCTTGCTGCCTGTCTTCCCAGTATACTACCTAAAATGTCTACAAAAGAAATTTTAGAATGCAGCACGATTACAAGTATCGCTGGAAAATTTTCAGACGGTAAGCTTACAAAAGTAAGGCTGTTCAGAACTCCGCATCATTCATGCTCGCTTGCTGCTATGATCGGTGGGGGTGTGGGAAAAAAAGTAAAGCCAGGTGAAATTACGCTTGCTCATAACGGCGTATTATTTTTAGACGAATTACCTGAATTCCCACATAATGTTATTGATTCCTTAAGACAACCTATTGAAAACGGTGAAATATTGATTTCAAGATCAAGTGCTCATATAAAATATCCAGCGAATTTTCAGTTAATAGCAGCTATGAATCCTTGTAAATGCGGTTATTTGGGTGATACTTATAAAGAATGTATGAAAGCCCCCAAATGTGCTAGCGATTATCAAATGAAAGTTTCAGGACCTATTATGGATAGATTTGATTTGCATATAGAAGTATCAAATATTAATATTTATAATTATGACTTTATTACAGATAATTCTGAGGAAAAATCTGAAGATATAGCTGCAAGAGTCGAGAAAGTGCGTTTGATTTAAGAAAAAAGATATGATGGTATAATATTAAAACAAATAACAGATTAGACGGGCAGTTATTAATAGATTACGCTATGCCTGCAGATGAAGGTAGGGATTTACTGAATGAAGCGGCAAATAAATTTCGTTTATCAATGCGTGCTTATAACCGAATACTTAGAGTAGCACGCATGATTGCCGATCTTGAAAATTCATATTGCTGAAGCTTTGAGTTACCGTAAAATGGAATTTAATAATATGTATACTCGGTGAATTTCAAAAATTGGCTACGTCGTTCTACAAGAGCTGTGGTGCTCACGTATTAAGTATACGCTCCGCTCCTCGCCTTGTGAACTCCTTGCTCTTTTTGAAATTGATCTTCGTATACCAACTCTTCATTTATTTATAGTATTAGATAAAGAGGTTACTGCATGGTCGCCTATGCCATGCTCGCAAAAGAGCGTTGTTGCATGAATTGAAAGACCTACTCAATGTCATTCCTGCGTAGGCGGGAATCTAGAAAAAAGCGAAATGTCATACCGTGGCTTGACCACGGGATGACGGTGAAAAGTACTGGATTCCTGCTTTCGCAGGAATGACAAATAAAAGAATATTATATATATGACAAAAATTTACTTTATAGCCGGTGAGATGTCAGGAGACTTTATCGGTGGACGCATAATTCAGCATTTAAAAAACAACACGGAATTACAGTTTATTGGCGTCGGCGGTAAATATATGGAGGAAGCTGGTATCTTTAAAAGCTTATTTCCTATTACTTCCATAAATTTAATGGGTTTTGTAGAAATTTTGCCTCATATTTTTAAGCTTAAAAAATTAATTGATAAAACTGTGGAGGATATAATAAATAGTAAAGCCGATTTATTAATCACCATAGATTCACCAGGGTTTACTTATCGTGTGGCAAAGCGAGTAAGAAAACTTTTACCAAAGCTGAAAATGATTCATATCGTTGCACCGTCAGTTTGGGCGTATAAAGAGGGCAGGGCAGTAAAATACGCTAAAATTTATGATTGTTTATTTGCTTTACTACCCTTTGAACCTCCATATTTTACTAAAGTTGGTCTTGACTGTAGATATATAGGTCATCCGATTATGGAGCAGGAGTTTTATAGTGATAAAATAGCTTTACGTGAAGAGTTTAAAATAGATGAGAATGAGAGAGTTTTATGTGTTACTCTTGGAAGCAGAAAAGGAGAGATTCTAAGGCATTTACCGGTTTTTATTTCTTCAATAGAAGAAATATTCAAGAGTTGTAATAATCTTAAAGTTATATTTACTCTTGCAAATCCTGCTCATGAGGCAATAATAAAGCCGTTTTTAGAAAATGTTAAGTTTAATTATTTATTTTCAAGTGAGAGACTTAAAACTTATGCTGTCGCGGATGCAGCTTTAGCAAAATCCGGTACTAATACTTTAGAGATAGCAGCTTCCGGTACTCCTATGATTGTGGCTTATAAAATTAATCTTATAAGCTTTTTTATTATCAGGCTATTGATAAAAATAAAATATGTTACGTTGATAAATATTATAGCAGGTAGCGAAATAATTCCAGAATTTATCCAATTTAATTGCCGAGCTAGTCTTATGAGTAATAAGCTTCAAGAGTTATTATTTAATTTTAAAAAAGCGTATGAGCAGGTAATAGAAAGCCAAAAAATTTTGCAGCAATTAGGATTTAAATCAAAACGATTACAGCTAAAATCAGAAAGCTTTAGACACGATGAATTTAAAGGCAAGCTAGCTAAGCGTACAAAAGTACGTGAGCACAGGCTTAGCTTAGAAAATTCGCTTGTATCAAGTGATCTAGATGATGCTATACCTTCTTATATAGCTGCAGAAATTATTAAACAGGAGTTCTTAGAACCTAAAATAAAGTTGTTAAAAGAGAAAGATTAGTACTTGAACCGGTGGTCCACAACATTTTCTGAATTATAATAAACATTAATATTAATATAATAACAAAATATATTTCCATATTTTTTCTTATAGTATTAATTTGTTTCATTAAAATTTCTAAATCATTGGAAATTTTTTTGTATTCCTCATTGTTATCAGAACGCATTGTTGTCAAGAAACCGGATAAGTTTCCTAACTTATTTTGTAAAGCTTTTAACCTTTCAGTATGTTCTTCGTGTTTTAGATCGGTATTGTGATCTTGTATCATAATATATAATGCCCATTATAAGATCAGTATTAACGCCGGTATAGTAATATGAACTATGAATAAAGATTTATATTTTTTGTTTGTAATAAAAATTTTAACTTTTCATTTTACAGGAGTATACTATTGTTATAGTAAATTGGTTTACATTATTAATTTGTTGCTTGTTAGTTATCTAATTTTAATATTTTAATTACTAAATATTAAAACTATTGATTTATTTAGCAAAAACTATATAATTTTCAGCAAATATTTAACTTCAACCAAACTTTAAGTTAGTTTTACTATATGTTATTTCAAATGTCAAGAAAAAAACCATATTTCGTGGTAATTTTTTTTGTCAATATTTCTAAGTCTTATAAAAATAATAGTTATTATGTTAAAAAACCTATTAAAAACTAAACTTTTTTTAGTTATAGTATCTCTAACTATATTTATTACTTTGCTAAATTTTGGTATATTTTATATTTTTGTGCCGGGTAATCTTACTCAAAATAAAACGATAATTATTGAACCTAAATTATCCGTAAATCAAATAGTTACAAAACTTTATTCTAATGAAGTAATCAAATATCCGAGAATTTTTAAGGTAATTGCTAAAATTTATTCTATAAAAAGACCTCTTAAAAGTGGTGAATATGTGTTTACTCGTAATATATCGCCTCTGCAAACTTTAAGAATATTAGCAAGCGGTAAATCTATAATACATAAGATAATTGTCCTGGAAGGTACGGTAGTTAGTGAGGTTATAAAAAAAATTAATGAAGAAAATCGTTTATTTGGAGAAATAAAAGGGATAATACCGGAAGGGTTTTTAATGCCGTCAACGTATTTTTTCTCTTATGGAGATCAAAAAGAGCAGATAATCGATCAAATGAGAAATTTAATGTCTGCTAATTTAGATAAGGTAATGCAAAATCTTGCACCGGATTCTCCGTTAAAAACTAGACTTGAAGTATTAACTCTAGCTTCGATAATTGAAAAAGAAGCCGGCTCAAATGCAGAAAAGCCTATTATAGCAGCAATATTCATTAATCGTTTAAAGAAAAATATGAAGTTACAAGCCGATCCGACTACTATATATGCTTTGACTGAAGGAAAATTTAAATTAGCAAGAGCTTTAACAAAAAAAGATTTATTGCAAGAACTGCCGTATAATACTTATTATAAAAAAGGTTTACCACCCGGTCCGATTTCTTGTCCGTCGTTAAAATCTTTAGAAGCAGTGGTAAAACCTGCTAAAACGGATGCCTTATTTTTTGTGGTTGACGGTAAAGGCGGACATAATTTTTCTAACAATCTTAATGATCATAATAGATTTGTTGAAACTTATAGAAAAAGTTTGATTAGAGTACCTGAGCCGGAAATTGATCCTGACAACCATCTACTCGATGAACTTCAAAAATTGGCTACGTCGTCTTATAAGATCTGCGGTGCTCACGTATTAAGATACGCTCCGCTCCTCGTCTTATAGACTCCTTGCTCTTTTTGAAGTTGATCTTCGTATATTTTTATCCATTTAATGGATGTTCTCATGAATAATACAGAATTTAGTAAAATAGCTGAAACAACAATTGCATATATAGCAGACACGATAGAAGAGCAAGACAAAGAAGCAAGTATAGACGTAGATTTACAAGGTAATATATTAAATCTTGATACTGATAAGGGTATATATGTAATAAATAAACAAAGTGCCGCTAAAGAAATTTGGTTATCGTCACCGGTTAGCGGTCCTTATCATTTTTTTTATGAACAAGGAAAATGGAAAAATAGAGTAGGATTTGAGCTGATGGATATTTTAACTAAAGAGCTTAGGATTGAATTTAATAACATATGAAAGATTTTGAAACTGCCGATAGTGCCGCAAAAATCTATGATTTAATAATAAAAAATGCCCCTGATGATGTATCTATATTTATTGATGTTGACGATACTATTATAACTCCTAAATCAAAAACTTTTAAGAAGCTGCCTTATAATAAAATGATTGATAGAATTAAGGAAAATAAAAGTAATTATGATAATTATGAAGAAATTGTCAGTAATTGGCGACTTCAGCGAAAAGTAATATTAATTGATGAAGAGTGGGTAGAAGTTATAAATAAGCTTAAGGCAGAGTTTCCTGTTTATGCTCTTACACAAATGAATACGGGAGAGTTCGGCAATATTCTTTCGATGCAAGATTGACGATATAAAGAATTAAAGAGTCTAGGTATAGAATTTTCAGATAATGAAGAATTAGCAGCATGTAATTCAGGACAAAAGGATGATGCTATTTGTTATAAAGGGATATTTATAACAGGTAATCATTCAAAGAGCGGGACTTTATCAAAATTTTTTGAAGAACTAAATGCTAGTTTTATTGTATTTATTGATGACCGTGAAAAGCATGTTGAAGATGTAAGAGATTATTGTAAAAAAATAATATTGGATTTTTAGGTATTTTATTTGACGGGCTTAAACATTTAATGGGAGAACCTGATCCAAAACTCGCCGCATTTCAAGAATTATATTTAATAGAAAACGCTAAATGGCTTGAAGACGAAGAAGCTTATGAGTTAATGGTCAGGAATAATTATTAAATAGAATATATGCCTACATAGATATCGTCATTGCGAGCAGCTATTGTTGTGTGGACCAGCTTATCCGTCATTGCGAGGAAATTGCGGGCTTGTTGCATGGCTCTTATGTCATTCCCGCGAAAGCGGGAATCCAGAAAAAAAGGTATAAATACAACAAATTTTTGAAATTAAAAGCTCGATTTATCTCGCTTTATGCTGGATTTCCGCTTTCGTGGGAATGACATCGAGCAGATTTCTTGAGCCATGCAACAATACCTCCTCGCAATGACGACCTTCAGTATCCATGCAACAATGCCACGCAGGAATGGCATCGAGAGTCGTACAACAATCTAAATAATCTCTAAAATCCATGAGTTTTGAAAATGTACTTTCTAAAAAATTTTTTGATAATATTCATAATTCTAATTCCAAATCTAGTATTAGCAAATACTTATCGGCAAATAAATTACAAAATAACACCTTTGTCTAATATGCCTGTTTCAGCTGTTAAAGTTGAAACGGAAATAATAGGCGATATGAGCGGTGAAGTTATTTTAGATTTACCCTATGCTTGGGCAAGCGGTTCATACTATTAGCAAATCAAAAATGTTAAGCTAGAATATCCTATTGGAAAGTTGCAGTTTAGAAATCAAGACTCAAATGAAGCTATTTTAAATACGGGAAAAATCAATATTATTTGTTTAAGCTACGAAATATATCAAAAAACCGGTAATCCTTGTGATATCCACGAAGCAATAATTAGACAAAATTTAATTCATTCACCGGGTTACGGGCTTTTTGCTACTCCCGGCGATTTAAATGGAAATGACATAGTAGAGTTTAATATTGGATGGAATAATATTCCTGATAGCTGGAAAACAATATTAGATTATGGTCTTGGTAAAAGCATGAAATTTAAAGTTACGCCGATTGAATTATATAGTGCAGTTTATGCAGCAGGTGATTTACGTGTTTACAAAATTGTCGATCAAAAAAATCCTGTATATCTTTCTCTGCATGGTCAGTTTGATCTTAAAGATGAAGAAATAGCTTCTTATATAAATAAAATTATCAAGGGACAAAGAGCATTTTTCCATGATAATGATTTTCCTTATTATCTAATAAGCTTAATCGAGGGGAATCAACCTAGACATATGGACAGAACAGGTTTAACAAATAGTTTTACCGCGTTTATTCCTCAAGGTTTGGACAAACAGGATTATATAATGTTACTTGCTCATGAACATTTGCATAATTGGACAGGGAAGAAAATACGTAATAACTTAGGAGGATTAAATTATTGGTGGAGTGAGTGGTTTACCGATTATTATTCACGTGTTTTAGCTTTGCGTGCCGAAGTTATAACACTTGAAGAGTTTGTAGAAGCATTTAACCAATTCTTTCAGGATTATTATTTATCACCTGTAATAAATGAACCTAATAATTTAATCAAAACAGATTATTGGAAAGATTATGCAGTACAAAGATTGCCATATTATCGTGGGTTTGTTTTTGCACTTTATTTGGATAATCTCATTAAAGAAAATAATAGGAGTAAATCGCTGGATAATGTTATGCTTGATTTGTTTAAAAACTCAAAAGAACAAGAATTTTCAAGCGATTATTTTAAAAAAATAGTTAAAGATTATGTTCCAAAAGGGATAGATAAAGAGATAAATGAATATATAGAACAAGGTAAAACTATAGATTTAGCTAATGTTGCTAAAGTGCTGCCGATTGAGAAAATAAAAATGGGGGCATATGACCGTGGTTTTGATAAAGATGCTTTAATAAATAATTATATAATAAAAAATATTGATGAAAATAGTAACGCTTATAAATCCGGACTTAGAAACGGGGACATAGTTATAAAATATGATTTTCTTAAATGGGGTTCTCCTGATCAGATAGTTACAATCAAAACAACTAAAGGTAAGTTTAAATTTAGACCTGAAAGTGCTAATAAAAAAGATATATGCAGGTTCAAGCCTAATTTGTCTAAAGAAGATAAGCTAAAAATCAAAAAGTTTTTTAGTTTTTAAATCTTTTGCAATAAAATAATTAACAATTAATAATAGAAAATTCATGTTGTAAAATATTACTTTTCTTTTTTTTATTTCTTTATATTATCCAAAAGCAAAATATAAACTAAATAATGAGGTGTGTCATGAATTCTCTATTAAAAGTATTATATCCGAATAGAGTTGTAGAACATTTAAATACAAATTCTTATGCTCTAGATATTGTTAAAATAATTATGGGAGTAGTGGCTATTTTTGCTTCATCCCAAATAAGTATTCCTATAAAACCGGTTGCAATTACGATGCATAGCGTAATACTTTGTATTATCGCTTTTACTTATAGTCCACGCCTTAGTTTTCTAACTATGCTGACTTTCATTTTTGTAGGTGTAATGGGTTTGCCGGTATTCTGTAAATTTTCCAGCGGAATAAATTACTTTTTAGGAGCAGCAGGAGGCTATTATCTCGGCTTCTTAATCGGAACTCCCGTTATGAGTGCTTTAAATGATAAGTTACCTAAGAATTTTGTAAACATTACTATAATTTGTATTATCGGTCATACTATATTTTATCTATTCGGCGTTAGCTGGCTTGCAAGTATGATAGGTTTAAAGCAAGCAATTTATAGCGGATTTATAATTTTCATTCCAAGCGGTCTTGCTAAACTTTTTGTTTTTTCTTCTTTATTTTCTTACGTTAAAAATATAAAGCGAAAATAATAACGAAAGTAATTTTTAGAAATGAAAAAATGGATTTTTGATGAGGTTAAAGAAATCTTTAGCCTTCCGTTTATGGAGCTGATCTATCAAGCTCAAACAGTGCATCATGCCAATTTTGATCCAAGTAAGATCCAAATCAGTAGCCTTTTAAGTATTAAAATAGGAAGTTGTCCTGAAAATTGTAAATTCTGCCCTCAATATGCTCACTATAAAACTTATGTAAAAAAAGAACCTTTGATGCAAATTGAGGAAGTGATTACGGCAGCAAAACGTGCTAAAGAAGCAGGTAGTACCCGCTTTTGTATGGGAGCTGCTTGGCGTGGCCTACGTGATGAAGACTTAAAGCTGGTTTGTGAGATGATTAAGGAGATCAAAAATTAGGTTTAAAACCTGCGTTACGCTTGGGTTATTAAAAGAGCATCAAGCAATTATTTTAAAAGAAGCAGGGCTTGATTTTTATAATCATAATATTGATACTTCAAAAGAGTTTTACGATAAAATTATTACAACACGCACTTTTCAGGATAGGTTAGATACTTTGCACTATGTTCGTGCTTCCGGGATGAAAGTATGCTGCGGCGGTATTTTAGGAATGGGAGAAACCAACGATGATCGTATTAATATGATCTTAACTCTTGCAAACCTTGAAGAACCTCTGAATCGGTAACTATCAATAAGCTAATAAAAATTCCTGGTACGCCATTAGAAAATGTGCAAGATATTGATCCTTTTGATTTTGTTCGAGTAATAGCTTTGGCAAGAATAATGATTCCAAAATCGTATATTCGTTTATCGGCAGGTAGAAAACAAATGTCTGATGAATTACAATCTTTATGTATTATGTCAGGCGTTAATTCAATATTCTATGGGGAAAAGCTTTTAACTTCTGCTAACCCCATGCCTAAACAAGATAATGATTTATTTCAGAAATTAGGAATTATATATTAACTCCCACTTACTTATTTATTAATTTTTTATTAATAATATTCATTGACACGCCCCAACATTTAAGTTATAATGTGTCGTCACGATTTAATTTTAAGGGGAAAAATCATGACAAAAATCTATACAGGGCCACAAACCTCAAAAAAAACATCTAGTTACTTTGATAGTGTTACAATTCATTTTCAAAATGCTACCAAAGCTGCGGCAGATTTCACAATGTATGCTACCTTAGCAACAGAACATGCTATTAATGTGATAGAGAATGGTGCAAGTGCTGTATGTTCTTTCAAGGTGTTATTTCTGATGTAAGCACTAATTATTCTTTTATATCTACATTTGCTCAAGCAACTGTAGCAAGCCTTGCAACTTTTGCTTATTACAATCCGCCTGTTCTTATAGGTGCTTGTGCTTTAGGAGCAATTGCAATTTCGCCGTACGATTCTATCAAATGTGCAGAAAATACAATAAAAGCAGGGATAGCTGCAGGATATGTAGCTTGTGAAACTGTGGAAGGTTTAATGGCAGGAGCAGCAGGTATAGTTTCTCTTATCGCTGATAATATCTACGGCGATACTGCAGAACTTGCCGGTGCTATTAATACTAATATGATAGAGTATTATAGTTAAAATATTAGACTTCTTGCAAACCTCCTTCTAAAGGTAATTTATACGTCAATCCGGTACTAGTATCCTCACGTATGTTTATATACGCTATGGTGCTGCATTCCGTGTTTCCTTCAAATTCCTCTTTATAAGATAGGTTATGCAAGAAGTCTATTGTTTACTCAATCGTCATTGCGAGCAGGCATTGTTGCATGGACCGGTAATGCTCTTTATGTCATTCCCGCGAAAGCGGGAATCCAGAAAAAAAGTATAAATACAGAAAATTTTTTAAATTAAAAGCTCGCTTTATGATGGATTCCTGCTTTCGCAGGAATGACACCGAGCGTGTTTTTCGAGCCATGCAACAAGACATTCAGTCGCTCGCAATGACGACCTTCAGTATCCACGCGGGCAATGCCTTGCGGGAATGACATAGAGAGTTACGCACTAGTTAATCGTTTTATTATCTCTTCCCGATCAATCAAAGGTAAAACTCCTGCAATTTCCGGTCCTGATTCTCTACCGGTTAAAGCAAGGCGAAGAGGCAAAAATAACTCCTTACCTTTCTTGCCTGTTATATTTGTTATTTCTTTAGTCCAAATACTCCAGCTATCTTTAGTAATTTCTCCTTGCGGTAATAATTCTGCAGCTTGCTTTAAATAGTCCTTATCTAAATTTAGATTTTCTACATTCGGAGTTTTATGACAAATCTCCCACCAATCTTTTACATCACGTAATTTTTGTAAATTAGGTCTTACCGATAACCAAAAATTTTCATCAATATACTCGGCATCGATTTCTTTAAGGCGTTCTTTTACTTCGTCAAAATCTAAACTTATCAATAATTTATGATTTAGTCTTTCCAAATCTTCCGGCTGATAGATAGTCGGGCTTTTAGAAAAACTACTTATCTCAAATTGATTTGCTAGCTTCTCCATTGATTTATAAGGTAAGATTTGTGCCGATGAACCAAGTAAGCTAAAAAAGCTAGCTATTGCCATAGCTTCGATTCCGATTTCTTTTCTAAGAGTTGCAATCTCAAATCCCCCGACTCTTTTAGAAATTTTCTCATCCTTGTTAATAATTAGGCTTAAATGTCCAAAAGTCGGAGGAGTAGTATATAAAGCCTCAAACATTTGAATTTGAATAGCGGTATTGCTAACGTGATCTTCACCCCTAATAATATGAGTAATATCATAATCAATATCGTCAATAACCGAGCATAACATATAGGTCATACTACCGTCTGCTCTTATCACTATTGGATCACTTAAAGCCTTGCCGTCATATTTAACTTCGCCTTTGATCATATCATGCCAGCTAATCGGTTCATAATTTACCAAAAATCTATAATGCGGTTTTCTTCCTTGCTCTGTATATTTTTGTGTTTGTTCTTCAGTTAGATTTAAACTAGCACGGTCATAAATTGGTGGTAAACCTTTAGATAATTGAAATTTACGCTTTAATTCTAGCTCTTCAGGAGTCTCATAGCAGGCATATAATCTTTTTTTGTCTAATAATAGATTTTTGATTTCATCATATCTACTTAAACGACTTAATTGATTAAATGTCTGATCCCAATTAAGATTTAAAAATTTTAAATCTTCTTCGATAGCGTCTTTATATTCCTGTTTACTACGCTCTAAATCCGTATCGTCAAATCTTAAAATAAACTGCCCGTTATGCTTCTTTGCATATAGCCAGTTAAGTAGTGCCGCCCTGATATTTCCGACATGTAACATACCAGTCGGTGACGGAGCAAATCGTGTTATAACTTTTGTCATTTTTACTTATTTTTTTAGTGTTTCGTACTATTTTCTCGTCATTGCGAGGAGCGAAGCGACGTGGCAATCCAGAAAAATAATAAAAAAATTCTGATTTACAGAATTTTTTACTGGATTGCCACACTCCCTGTGGTCGTTCGCAATGACGAGGGCGGCAATGCTACATCCTCTTACGCCTGTTTCTTTTCTAACTTCGCTTTATTATCTTCAATTAGTTTCATCGCATCATCTAAGCTTAAATTTAGAAAATCATATTTTTTTGGCACTGAAATAAATTTACCCATATATTTTATGTAAGGACCGAATTTACCGTATCCTATCATAATTTCCTCGCCGCTATCTTTATGAATACCTATTTTTAGCGGTAAGCTTAGAAGCTTTAATGCCATCTCAAGTGTGATGTCGTTTTGATTCAAGCTAGCAGGCACGGGGCTACGTTTTGGCTTTACTTTGTCTTCTTGTTCGCCGTGTTGAATATAAGGTCCGTAAGGTCCTTTTTTCAGATATATTTCTATCCTGTCTTTATCAGTGCCTAAAATTTTATTCTCATTAGGAGTAGCGGCAAGGTCGCCATCATTCTCGTTACCGCTAACAATAGATTTTCTGAAAATGCATTCAGGGTAATTACTACATGCTAAAAATGCTCCGAACTTACCGAGCTTTAAACTAAGCTCGCCTGTTTTACATGAAGGACAAACTTTAGATTCTTTATTTTCACCGAACAAGTGATAATCAAGGGCTTTCTGTACATAGCTAATAATCTCGGTTATTTTTTGTTCGTTTACCGATTCAATATTATGGTTAAAACCGCTCCAAAAATTATTTAAGGCAGCTTTCCACTCAAGCTTACCTGCTGCTATTTCGTCTAACTCATTTTCAAGACCTGCGGTAAAATCATATTCTACATATTTCTTGAAAAAACCGACTAAGAATACCGTTACCAAACGTCCTAATTCTTCAGGCATAAATCGTTTTTTCTCAAGAGAAACATATTTTCGATCTTGTAAAACTGATAAAATACTAGCATAGGTCGAAGGGCGACCGATCCCAAGCTCTTCAAGTTTTTTTACTAAGCTTGCTTCCGAATATCTTGGAGGAGGTTCTGTAAAATGCTGATTAGGAATAATTTCTTTAGTTTTAAGCGGTTCTTGTTCTTTTAAAGGCGGCAGCATTTTATTTTCTTCTTCAGCCTCATCGTCCACACTTTCACGATAAACCTTATAAAACCCGTCAAATGCTATAGTTGATCCATTTGCTTTCGCCAAATATTCTTTATTTTCCGAAGCCAAACTTGCAACTACCAAATCCATTATCACATTTTCCATTTGACAGGCTATAGTTCTTTTCCAAATTAGTTCATAAAGCTTATAATAATCCTTTTCTAGCTTTTCTTTTAAGCTATCAGGAGTATAAGTAATATTTGTCGGTCTTATAGCTTCATGAGCTTCTTGAGCATTTTTTACTTTGGATTTGTAAATTCTAGGGCTAGTCGATAAATATTTGTCACCGTAATTTTTATCGATTAACTTACGTATATCAGCTATTGCATCATTTGATAATGTAACGCCGTCAGTTCTCATATAGGTAATAAGCCCTATAGTTTCCTTACCTATGTCAACGCCCTCATAAAGTTTTTGTGCTATTTGCATAGTCTTTTTAGCACTAAAACCTAATTTTCTTGCTGCTTCTTGTTGTAGTGATGAAGTAATAAAAGGAGGTTGCGGCTGACGTTTTTGTTGTTTCTTTTCTATCTTATCAACATGAAAATTTTGAGATTTTAATTTTTTAGTTAAATTTTTGGCGTCTTTTTCATTAATAATTGAGAATTTTTCTAACTTCTGATCATTTACGTGAGTCAATTTAGCAGTAAATAGTTCATTATTACTATTTTGCATTTTAAGGCTAATATCCCAATATTCTTCCGACTTAAAATGCTCTATTTCATCTTCTCGCTCACATATTAATCGTAGAGCCACGGACTGTACACGTCCCGCCGATTTACATCCAGGTAATTTACGCCATAAAAGAGGTGAAAGGGTAAAGCCGACTAAATAGTCTAAAGCTCTTCTTGCTTGCTGGGCATTTACTAAGTTAGCGTCAAGTTTTCTAGGGTTATCAACGGCATGAATAATTGCTTTTTTAGTGATTTCATTAAAGGCTACCCTTTTGAAAAAATCATCGGATTTAACCTTATTTTTTTCTTTTATTACCTCTGCAACATGCCATGAGATAGCTTCACCCTCACGATCCGGATCGGTTGCAAGATATACTGCATCAGCTTTTTTAGCATCTTTAACTATGGCATCTACATATTTACCGGCTTTATCGGAAATATCATATTTCATCACAAAATTTTTATCAGGTAACACTGAGCCTTTTTTAGAAGGTAAATCTCTAATATGACCGAATGATGCAATGACCTTAAACTCATCACCTAAATATTTATTTATCGTTTTTGCCTTTGCAGGCGATTCTACTATTACTAATTTCATCGATAGTTATTTTCCATTATAAAAATAATTATTCTATTATTATTTGCCCCACTCTTTACTATGTCATTCCCGCGAAGGCGGGAATCCAGCGTAAAGCAGATAAATCGAGCTTTTTAAAAAATCTTTTTGATCAAGATTTTATTCAAATAAAGCTTTTTAAAAGCTTTAAAGTATTGGATTCCCGCCTACGCGGGAATGACATAGAGCATTAGGCGTAAACTAATGATATTTTATTGCCGGCGTGACATATTGCTTTGCCGGCGAGTTCTAATTCTAATATTACCGTATATATAATAGGAAGCGGTAATTCCGTTTCTTTTTGTAAATATTCAAAATCTATAGGTACTGCCGATAATAGATAATAATTCCAATATAGCGGTACGCTCCTTTTGTGACGGTTCTTTAACATATCTCGTATTTACTGTTCCTAACTCAACAAAATCCTTAAATAATCCATCATCTTTTTTCATAAATTCTTCATATTGCGGTAAATTAGCTACAATATCGTCCACTGATTCCACTAAATATGTTCCCTCTCTAATCAATTTATTTGTACCTTGACCTCTTGGATCTAAAGGAAAGCCGGGAACGGCAAATATTTCCCTATTTTGTTCAAGTACAAATTTTGCAGTTATTAATGAATCGGATTTTAAGCTTGCTTCTACTATCACTACTCCTAAGGCTAGCCCCGATATTATCCTATTACGCTGTGGAAAATGTTTTCCAAGCGGGGTAGAGCCGATAGGTAACTCAGCTAATATTAAACCTTCTTCTGCTAAATTTTCAAATAGTTTTTTATTTTCCGGTGGATATATATGATCAATACCGCCTGCAATAACTCCGATAGTTTGAGAAATTGCAGCTTGATGTACGCTGCTATCTATCCCCCTTGCTAATCCTGAAATAGTTATATACCCTTCTTTTACTAAATCATTTGCAATTTTATGAGCAAAACTTCTTCCGTTTGCAGAAGCGTTTCTTGCACCTACTATTGCAACGCATTTATTATGATTTAATAACTCTATATTACCTTTATAGCTTAATATTGGAGGTGGATCATAAATTTCAAGTAATAATTTTGAATATTCCGGAGATTTATATGTGATAATCTTAGCATTGTCTTTTTCAAGAAGCTCTAACTCTTTTTCAGTATCACTTTTACTGAAAATTTTAATTGGTTTTGACTTTCCGCCTCGCAATGAAAAATCCGGAGCGTTATCTATGGCAGTTGCTGCATCACCGAATAATTTAATTAAACTAAAGAAAGTTTTAGGACCGATATTTTCACTCCTAATAAGACGTAAAATATTAATTGTTTCAATATCATAAGATATTTTAGGAGCAGAAAATAATTCTTTTAGCATTAGGTAAGTTTAATTAGTATTGTGGACGCTTCTAAAAAAGTGTTGTGTCATCCCGTGGCTTGTCCACGGTATCCAGAAAAAAATTATAAAATAATTTTTTCATATAAATCATCCCACGCTGGATTTTAAGACTCATTTTAAGACTCAATGTAAATTTAATTTCCACTGTCTTTTATATTCTTTTAATAATTTTTCACGATTAATTGCAGCTATAATATCGTCATATTGCTCAAAATAAACTAATTTATTTATGTTATACTTAGAAGAAAATCCTTTGATTATTTTATGCTTATGCTCATAAGTACGCTTTATGATATTTGAAGTCACTCCAATGTATAATGTACCATTACGCCCACTAGCTAATATATATACATAATATTGCTTCATTATATTATTAAGTTTCCTGGATCCCGTGGCTTGTCCACGGGATGACAGTTTTCCACTCTAAATAACATAGTAGTATACTACAGCTTCTCAGCATGTGAGCTTAAATAATGTGCTATACCTTCATGTGACGGGGTAATTGCTTCCTCACCTTTATGCCAGCCGGCAGGACAAACTTCGCCGTGTTTTTGATGATGAGTTAAAGCATCGATTATTTTTAATGTATAATTAATATCACGACCGATAGGTAAGTCGTTAACTAGTATGTGACGTACTATGAAATCCTTATCAATTAAAAAAGTTCCACGCAAAGCAACACCGTCTTCATTAAGTACGTTATATTTTGAAGAAATATCCTTTTTTATATCGGAAACCATTGGAAATTGTACTTGTCCAAGTCCGCCTTTATTATGCGGAGTATTTTTCCAAGCTAAATGGCTAAAATGAGAATCAACGCTAACAGCTACTACTTTAGTACGTCTTTCGGTAAATTCACCAAGCTTATTGTGAAATGCTATAATTTCCGATGGACAAACAAAAGTAAAATCTAGGGGATAAAAAAATAACACTATATTATCCCCTGCAGCATAATCGCTAAGTTTAAACTTTTCGTCTATATTATTATTAGGCATAATAGCTTTAGCTGTAAAATCCGGAGCAGTTTTGCCGACAAATACTGACATATTCATAACCTTTTATTAATTAATAATCTGATATGATATATAAAACTAATTATTATTACAATAATAAATCTTTATAAATTGCTACTTATCTATTTTCTTTTCTGAAGAAGCTTTTAATTGGTTAAATATAGTTAACGCTCCGGTTACAAAACTACTCGGTTCTGAAAGATTTGCAGGTAAAATTACGGTGTTGGTATCTTTAGCCAAATTACCGAATGCACTAATATACTGCTCGGCTATTTTAAGAGCTACTGCATCGCTTCCTCCTGTTTTTTGTACGGCAGCTGCGACAATCTCAATACTATTTGCCGTAGCGGTAGCGACTAAGCCTATTGCTTCAGCTTCACCTTTTGCTCTGTTAACTTGATCGGTATAAGAAGCTTCTGAATTCAGTACGATTTGTGCTTTTTCACCTTCTGCATGGTTAATTTTTGCTTGTCTATTACCTTCCGACTCTAGAATTTGAGCTCTTTTTTGACGTTCGGCTGCTACCTGCAATTCCATAGCTTTAAGTATAGTTTGCGGAGGTTGAATATCTTTAATTTCATAACGCATACATTGTATGCCCCAATTTATAGCAGCCTGATTAATAGCTGCCACAATTGCTACGTTTAAAGTTTCTCGTTCTTCAAAAGTTCTATCTAAAGGAAGTTTACCGATTTCTGAACGCATAGTAGTTTGAGCAAGCTGCGTTATAGCATAGTAAGGATTATTAACACCGTAAGATGCTGCCATTGGATCAATAATTTTAACATATAAAACACCGTCGATAGATAATGTTACGTTATCGTTTGAAATAGCTGTTTGAGCGGTAACGTCTATAGCTTCTTCTTTTAAAGTATGTTTGTATGCTACTCTCTGAATGACAGGGATTAGTAAATTTAAACCGGGTTGCAGTATTTTGTCAAACTTCCCCAATTTCTCTACTACCCATGCTTGTTGTTGAGGTACAACTTTAACCATTTGTATTATAACTAAAATCGCTATAATACTGAAAATTAATAATGCATATTCCATAATTCAATACCTTTTTTTATTTCCACTCTATATTATTTTTAATTATAAAAAAAGGATTTAAATTAAACGGTACTTAAATTATATATTTTTTTATCAATAAAATGGGTTTTAATTACTTTGAGTAAAGAAAGAATGCTTGAATATTCTTCAAGTTGTTCATTTATATTTTTTATCTCATTTAAAGCACTATTAAAATCTTTCTGTAATAAATAAGTTTCAGCAGCTTTATTTTGTTCCAGTGTTTTAAGTAAAATATTTTGTAAAAATCTATAATAATAGTCGTCTAGTTTAGGTATATCAGACATAATAATAAATCATATAATTATTGAGATTTTAATTTATATATAAATTTTTTAATAATTCAATAATTTTTAACTAGATTTACATATACTTAAATCTTTATCTATTATGTCGGAATCTATATTTAAACAGTCAAGGATTGAATGAAATACATAATCATGGCTAATTTCGGTATTAGCATAATTTTTAATTGAGTCTACCGATTCAGGATATTTTTCTCTAAAATCATCTGATACCCAAACTATAAGCGGTACTGTTATTTGTTCTGCAAGTAGTGGACCACCGTGACCGTAATAACCATTTTCTCCTAACGATTCGCCGTGATCGGATACATATAGTAAAAATGCATTTTTATCTTTAAGCAAATCTATTAAATTAGATAAAAAAAATCGGTGTATAAAATTGAATTATCATAGCTGTTAACTAAAGCAAGCTTATCGCAATCACTCGCATCTCCTTTAACTTTAATAGGGCAGGTAGGAGTGAAATGTTCAAATTCTTTAGGATATCTTGCATTATAGTTCCAGTGACTTCCTGAGGTATGAACTACTAAAAATTGTTTCTCTGAATTTGTTATTATTCCTTTTATAAAAGGCAATATTTTTTCATCATGATCATTTAAAGAAAATAGAGCAGAGCCGCCCGGTACTATAGTAAAATTAACATCATTATATATATTACTTAGGTCAAAATTTGCAAAACTCCTCATTAAAGTTTGAGTACCGATCCAGGTAGTATTAAAGCCAAGATTTGTTAAAATTGATAAAAAGCTGTTCTCTTGTCTAGTATTTTCAATTTGACTTGCAGGATAACGTGAAAGTAATGACGGTACGGAAAGATAGGTAAGATTAGAAGAGGATTTAGCTTTGAAAGAAGTTAGATTTTGGGCAGTTTTTAAGTAAGGAGTCGTATCTCTTTCATAACCGTTAATACCGAAATGATCAAATCTTGCCGATTCTCCTATAACTAAAACACCTATAATATCTTTATCTGACTTATCTATAAAGTTATATTGCTTACTAATATCTATACAGGCATAATTTTTACCGGTTAGGTTTCCGACAAAATTAAGGTAGCTATTATGTAAATACTGAATGGGAAAATAATTTTTTAGTATCTTAAATGAAGGAGTAATAATATTATATACAAAAATAAGTAAGCAAGCGGCAGATAATAATTTTGTTATGAATGATTTAGAATTTTCGGCAGCAAAAGATTTGAGAATATAAAAACAGCTAAAAAGGCAAAAAATTATCCATATTATTAATTTAATGCTGACTAATTCATAAACTTCGTTTAAATCCGTTGAGAAAAAACTCCCTATTACTTGTTTAGTAGGATTGATTTTGAAGAAATAAATGTAATAACTAGCAATAGCGGATGTTATAAATAAAAACCCTACGCCGATTTTTAACACTAATTTATGTACGCTAAGACCAAAAAATGCTATAAAAGAAAATATATAAATATAACAAAAATCTTTTGATAGCTCTAATATCCCTCTAAAAATCGTTGCTTTATAATAATCAAATTTATAAATCAATATTGCGGTATTAAATAACAAACAATAAATAAAGGCTAAAATCGCTGATAATTTAATTAATTTCGTATCTAAATGTTTTTGAATAGTTTTTAACATATATAATAATTAATAAAGTAATTTTTATAACTACCATGATCATAAAAAATCTTCAAGAATTTTATCGGCTTTTAATACCAAATGCTCCGCTTATCGCTATTGATTACGGAAGCAAAAAATTAGGAATCGCATTATCTAATCAAGAACATAATATTGCTATGCCCTTAAACACTATAATTGAGATAAATAAAAAAATCGTTATTACTTCCTTGCTTAATATTATAGAAAAATATAAAGTTTGCGGTGTTGTAGTAGGTCTACCGATTGATATGAACGGAGCAGTAACGGAGCAAACAAATATAGTGATAAAATTTGCAGAAGAATTAACAAAATCTATAAACTTGCCCATATATTTACAAGATGAAAGACTAACTACAAAAGCTGCGAATAATTTCCTTAAATCATTCGGTGTTAAAAGAAAAGACCGTAATAATAACGATGATGCCGTAGCTGCTAGTATGATTCTTGAAACTGTGCTTGATTCTATGAAAAAACTTTAGATTATATTTGTGTATATTTTTTAAATCTTCTTGAAAGAAAATAAAATTTAATATAAAAGTTATAACGCTTGAAGTTAAACTGATAATGTTATTAAATGATAATAAGCTTTAAATGTAAACATACTGAAAAATTGCATAATAGAGAATTAGTAAAACGTTTTGAAGTTTTTGCAGAAATTGCACGTAAAAAACTCTTCATGCTTCATACTACAGTTAATTTAGAGGATTTACGTGTTCCGCCCTCAAATCGTTTAGAATCTCTTAAAGGTGATCGTAAACATCAATATAGTATTCGTATTAACAGTCAGTGGCGTATATGTTTTATTTGGCATGATGGAAATGTTCACAATGTTGAAATTGTAGATTATCATTAATTAGGAAAAAATTTATGACAAACAAATTACCTCCTATTTCACCGGGGCAAATTCTACTTGAAGAATTTATGGAACCTATGGGTATTAGTCAAAGTAAGCTTGCTCGTGATATTGATGTACCTGTTACTAGAATCAATAATATAATTAAGCATCATCGTTCAATTACTGCTGATACAGCACTCCGCTTAGGTAAATATTTTAATGTTAATCCTCGCTGGTGGATGAATATGCAAAATCAATATGATTTAGAACTCGCAGAAGATGAAGGTTGGAAAGTTAAAGAAAGTAGAATAAGAACCTTTTCTATGGCAAGTTAATTATTGTTATGCACTCAAAACACTATTGTAAAGATATATTATTTATGATAGAAATGATGCAAAATAAATAAAATATATCATGAAAATATTAATTCTAGGTGTTACCGGTATGCTGGGTAACAGTATGTTTAGATTTTTAAGTCAGGATAGTAAGTTTGACGTTTATGCGACAGCTAGAAATAATTCCACTCATTCTTATTTTTCTAAAGATTTATCCGATAAATTAATTACAAATGTAGATGTTGAGAATCATGATTCGTTAGTTGAGGTATTTAATAAAGCAAAACCCGAAATCGTCATAAATTGTATAGGTCTTGTAAAGCAATTAGCTGATGCAAACGATCCGTTAAAAGCATTGCCAATAAATAGTTTGTTACCGCATAGGCTAGCTAATTTATGTAAATTAGCTAATTCAAGGTTAATCCATATTAGTACTGATTGTGTATTTTCGGGAAAAAAAGGTAATTATAAGGAAAGCGATTTTCCTGACTGTTATGACCTTTACGGTCGTTCTAAATTCCTTGGCGAAGTAGATTATCCGCATGTTATTACATTACGTACTTCAATTATAGGTCATGAGCTGGCAGGTAATAGAAGCTTAATCAATTGGTTTTTAAGTGCAGAAGGGCAAGTGAAAGGTTTTGAAAAAGCTATTTATTCAGGATTCCCGACAGTAGAGCTTGCAAGAATAATAAGGGATTTTGTATTACCGAATAAAGAACTACATGGGCTTTATCATGTTGCATCAAAACCGATTAATAAGTTAGAATTGTTAAAATTAGTAGCGGAAATATATAATAAAGAAATCGATATTATTCCATCGGATGAGCTTGTGATAGATCGTTCTCTAGATGCTACTAGTTTTAACAAAGTGACGGGGTATACTCCGCCTGATTGGCGTGAGCTTGTAAAGCGTATGTGTGAGTTTGGGTAGTAAGGCCGTCATTGCTAATGGTCTTTATGTCATTCCTAGCTAAAGGCAGGAATCCACTTTGTCATCCCGTGGCTTGTCCACGGGATCCAGCATAAAGCGAGATAAATCGAGCTTTTTATGTTTGTATTTTTTATAACTGGATCCTGTGGACAAGCCACGGGATGACAGTTAATTTTTAAAATTAGGTATTTATATATAATGTTTGTAGATAAAACTTTAATGATTACAGGAGGCACCGGTTCGTTTGGTAATGCGGTGCTTTCTCGTTTTCTTAAATCCGATATTATCAATGATATTAAGGAAATTAGAATTTTTAGTAGAGATGAAAAAAAGCAAGAGGATATGCGTATTGCTTTAAATAACTCAAAACTTAAATTCTATATCGGGGATGTACGTAATTATAAAAGTATTGATGAGGCAATGCATGGTGTAGATTATGTATTTCATGCCGCCGCTTTAAAGCAAGTTCCGACTTGTGAGTTTTATCCTATGGAAGCAATCAATACTAACATCTTAGGTGCTGAAAATGTTTTAAGTGCTGCTATTAATAACAAAGTTACAAAAGTTATTGTACTGAGTACCGATAAGGCTGTATATCCAATTAATGCAATGGGATTATCTAAAGCATTAATGGAAAAGTTAGCAATAGCAAAAGCACGTATGCGTTCTTCAGGTAAGACTGTGCTTTGCGTTACTAGATACGGTAACGTTATGGCATCTCGTGGTTCAGTAATTCCTCTTTTTATCAATCAAATAAAACAAGGTAAGGAATTAACCATTACAGAACCGTCAATGACGCGTTTTTTAATGTCGCTTGTAGATTCCGTAGATTTAGTTTTATATGCGTTTGAGCATGGGCGTCAAGGAGATATTTTTGTACAAAAATCTCCGGCAAGTACAATTGAGGTGCTTGCAAAAGCGTTACAAGATATATTCGATAGTAAAAATGAAATACGTTTTATCGGTACACGTCACGGCGAAAAACATTATGAATCGCTAGTATCATCTGAAGAAATGGCAAAAGCTCATGATTTAAGGGATTATTACCGTATTCCTATGGACGGGCGTGATCTTAATTATGCAAAATATTTTGTTGAAGGTGAAAAGAAAGTAGCTCTTTTAGAGGATTACACTTCTCATAATACAAAACGTTTAAATTTAGAAGAAGTAAAAGAGTTATTACTGACGCTTGATTACGTACAAGAGGAGCTAAAAAATGCTTAAGGTAATGACGATTGTCGGTACTCGTCCTGAACTTATTAAACTATGCTGTGTGATTTCCGAGTTTGATAAATATACTAATCACCTCCTAGTTCACACCGGTCAAAATTATGCATATGAATTAAATCAGGTTTTTTTTGATGATATGGGAATTAGAAAACCTGATTATTTCTTAGAAGTAGCGGCAGATAATACGGCAAAATCTATCGGGCTTATTATCGAAAAAGTAGACGAGGTACTTGAGAAAGAAAAACCCGACGCCGTTTTATTTTACGGCGATACTAATTCGTGTTTATCGGCGATTGCTGCTAAACGCCGTAAAATTCCGATTTTTCATATGGAAGCAGGAAATCGTTGTTTTGATCAGCGTGTACCTGAAGAAATAAACCGTAAAATCATTGATCATATTAGCGACGTTAACATTACGTTAACCGAGCATGCAAGACGTTATTTAATTGCTGAAGGTTTGCCCCCTGAGCTTATTTTTAAATCAGGCTCGCATATGCCTGAAGTTCTTGACCGTTTTATGCCTAAAATATTAAAGTCGGATATTTTAGATAAATTATCGTTAAAATCAAAGCAGTATTTCTTAATTAGCTCACATCGTGAGGAAAATGTCGACGTCAAAAATAATCTGAAAGAATTATTAAGTAGTTTACAAACTCTTATTAAAGAGTATAATTTCCCCGTAATCTTCTCAACACACCCAAGGACTAAAAAAAGGCTTGAGGATTTAGAGGGGTTTAAGGAGCTTGGTAATAAAATAGGGTTTTTACCGGCTTTTGGTTTTACGGATTACGTCAAACTTCAGATGAATGCTTTTTGTATTTTATCCGATAGCGGTACTATTACTGAAGAAGTATCAATACTTAATTTACCGGCTTTAAATATTAGAGAGGCACATGAGCGTCCTGAAGGTATGGATGCCGGAACGCTTATTATGTCGGGCTTTAAAGCTGAACGGGTACTACAATCGGTAAAAGCTATTACGGAAGAACACGAGAATAATAAACGCTTGCAAGATATCGTGTCGGATTATGCTGAAGCGGGTCTTGTATCAAAGAAAATATTGCGTATAGTTTTAAGTTATGTGGATTATGTTAACCGTACGGTTTGGTTTAAAAAGTAATCTTATTCATTATTATCATATCAAAAACATGAAATTCTTTAAATTAATAAAACTTAACACTTTATTTTTAGGTGTTTTTTTACTAATAACTCTTATATCTTCTTTTTGCTATTCCAAAG
The DNA here is from genome assembly GCF_000828125.2 of Rickettsia asembonensis. Lineage (NCBI taxonomy): Bacteria > Pseudomonadati > Pseudomonadota > Alphaproteobacteria > Rickettsiales > Rickettsiaceae > Rickettsia > Rickettsia asembonensis. Next base: position 43,072 of record NZ_JWSW01000005.1, read on the forward strand.
AAAATTCTTATAAAAAAATAGTTTTTCTTGTTAGTACGGAGACATTCGGTGGCAAAGGCATATACGCAATGTATAATGAGATGAAAAAAATAGGTCATGATGTCAAAATTGTAATAGTACCTCATCCTCATCCCAATATTCAAGGAGGAATAGATACCGAATTTATTAGTAAATTTGATACACAAGATGTAATATATCCATGCGGCAAGTATGCTTCTTATTCAAATGTTAATACAAAATGTGAAATTTCTGAATTAAAAAATTATCAGCCAGATTTTATCTTTACGCAAAACCCTTACGAAAATTTCCAAGGCTATATATTAGAACCTTTTACGGCTGCTAATTTGTATAAGAGTTTTAGAGGAACTAAAACAAAAATTATGTATATAGTCTATGGTCCGCATATCTTTCATCAAAAAAATATTGAAGATGATAAGTTATCAAGTTTTATAGAAACGGTATTTGTTGACTCAGAAAGTACAAAAGATATCTTTATTAGTAATTATAAATTTCCTAAGGATAGAGTTATTGTTTCAGGTTATCAACCATACTATGAAGTAAGAAATTATAATATTAAAGAAAAACTAAACTCGGAAACTATTTTATGGCTTTCTAGATAGGAATTATCATTTAAAAATAGAGATTTATATGAAGGAGGTTCTACTTTCTTAAATTATCACTATTTTTTCTATAATTATGCATTACAACATCCTAATATTCATTTTATTATAAGACCGCATGTTACACTATTTACCTATGCGGTTTTTAAAAACTACTTAAGCCAAAGCGATATGGATAATATATTAATTAAGTAGATTTAATTCTTTAAAGAATGTTACTGTTTCTGCACATGCATTCAGGTCGTTACTGGATGATATAATGGTGTCGGATATTGTAATAAGTGACGGTACTTCATCTCTTGCTGAAGTAGTAGTTGCCGATAAGCCTATAATTTACTTAAGTAATGGTTGGAATAATGAATTTAATAGTAATGCTCTATCTAAAGAATTAAAAAAATATATGTATTTTGCTTATGAGCCGCAAGATATTATTAACTCTATAGAATTTATTAAGCAAAATCATTATTTACCTTATCATGAAAATAGTGTTGGCAGAAATCAATTTAAAAAGATGCTTGATCCTGTAGAAAACCCTGCTACATTTATCGCCGAATATTTATTAAAGTTATAATAGTTTAAATAATTTATGTTAGAAGAAATTTATAATGATGGAGAAAGATTAATTCCTAGGGAAACTCATGATATTTTAGAGGTAATTCGTCATAAAAGTAGCTATAAGATTTTTAAAAAAATTATAGAAGCCGATATATTTAATAGCACATTAATGCTAAATCAAAAAATAAAAATTCTAGATATAGGTTGTGGAACAGGACACGGAACTTTCATGCTTAGCGATATATTAGGAGTAGAAATTACAGCAATAGATATCAGTAAAGAATCTATAATTTATGCTGAACAAAATTATGGAGCATCTAATATAAAATATATTAAATCTGATTTAGTTAGTTTTATTAAAAAGGCAGAAGAATATGATTATATTGTATCACGACATGCACTTGAGCATATTGAAGATGGGTTAAATTTAGCACTTAATCTTAAATGTAAAAAACGATTAATAGTAAATATACCTTTTAATGAACCGGAAGGGAATATATATCATTTAGTTAATTGGATTACTGAAAAAGACTTTGAATCATATCAGAATAAAGAATTTTTATATGAAGGATTAGATGGCGTAACTAACGACACACATTCTGAAAAAATCCTCCTAATTCTATAATCTGTATATCCAGTAACTCAGATTTAAAGCCTATAAAACAATTATTTAACTATTCAATCTCAGCTTGGGCTCCGGAATTTTTAGAAAAGCTAGGTTTGCAATTCCAAGATATATTAAAACAATTGTTGCAAACTAGAGATGCATTTAATAATAGCGAAGAGAAAAACTTAAACTATGAAATTAAATTAAATAATACTATAACAGAGCTAAATAATGCTTTAGAAGAAATAAAAATTCTTAAAAATAAACTAATTATTAGTGAAGAAGAAAAATCTATTTTTTTAAAGTTCTATAGAAAATTTAAACAATAAAGGCATTGCTAACTAAAGAGAGATGTCATCCCATGGCTTGGGAACTAGATCTAGGAAAATAACTTAAAATACTAATAAATTTAGTATTTTTAACTGGCTCTAGTTCATAAATCACGGGATGACATCGAGCTTTTTATTATCATCTTTCTTTAGTTAGCAATGCCACAATAAAACTAAAATTTTATAAATTATTTCTAAAAGTTATGATAACTAAAAAAGATAAACCTTTAAATATTTATTGTCCTTTAGTTTCCATTATTATACCTGTCTATAATGGGGCTAATTATATGCGTGAAGCGATAGATAGTGCTTTAGCCCAAACATATGAAAATATTGAAATTGTAGTTGTTAATGATGGCTCTAAAGATAATGGAGAGACAGAAAATGTAGCATTATCATACGGTGATAAAATACGCTATTTTCATAAAGAAAACGGTGGTTGTGGTTCGGCTTTAAATTACGGTATAAAAAACATGAAAGGGGAGTATTTTTCGTGGCTTAGCCATGATGATATATATTATCCTAATAAAATCGAGCATCAAGTTAACATATTAAATAAATTAGATAATAAAGATACTATCATTTACGGCGGTTATGAATTAATTGATGAAAAAGGAAGCTCTCTACGTTATATTAAACCGGATAGTGTGCTACCTATAGATAAACTTAATATTTCTTTATTATCTTTATTACGAGGATTAATACATGGTTGTTCGTTATTAATTCCTGCTAAATATTTTCATGAAATCGGTATATTTAATGAAGCTTTACCGACAACTCAAGATTATGATTTATGGTTTAAAATTTTCCGTGTTGCCCCTATTCATTTTGACGAGTCTATCCTAATTAAATCTCGTTTTCATTCAGAGCAAGGTAGTAAAAAAATATCAAATCATAACGAAGAATGTAATGTATTATGGTCATCGTTTCTTCACGAGTTAACAGAAGAAGAAATGATCAAAATGGAAGGTTCTCCTTATTTATTTTTAACTCGTACAGCTACTTTTTTATCAAATAATACTCCATATAAAAAAGCTTGTGATTTAGCAAATATTATGGCTAAGCAAGTACTACATGATACTAAAGTTAGTGTTATTATACCGGTATATAATAGAATAAATTGGGCAATTGAAGCTATAGAAAGTGTACTTATTCAAACACACAAAAATTTTGAGATACTTATAATAGATGATGGATCGACTGATGATATATCAGAATTAACTTCAATATGCAAAAAAGATAAAAGAATAAGATATTTTCATAAAAAAAATCAAGGACCTGCTGCTGCACGTAACTTAGGTATTAAAAATGCTATAGGAAAATATATTGCTTTCCTTGATTCAGACGATTTATTTTATAAGGATAAAATAGAAATTCAATTAAAGTTTATGGAAGAAAATAATTTTATATTTTCTCATACTTCATATCAAAAAATAAATGAAAAAGGAAAATATATAGAATCTGTTCATTCTGGGTTTTTTAGTGGAAATGTTTTTCCTCAAGTTATACAAACTTGTCCAATAGCAATGCCGACAGTTATGGGAACTTTGACATTATTCCAAGAAAATTTATTTCCTGAAAATATAAGAAGCGGTGAAGATTGTTGTTTATGGATATCTATTGCTAGTAAAAACTCAATAGGCGGTATAGACAAAGAATTGTCTAAAGTACGAATTAGCGGTGTTACTAATACGTTTATGGACCCAAATAAATATTCAGTAGGTTTAATAAATATTACTTCTTATGTTCTTAATGATCCTTATTTAAGTAAATTTAGTCCGTTTACTATTAATTTGTTATTAGCGGCTGTTACACAATTAAGATTATTAGAAAATAAAAATAAAGACTATAAAAAAAGTAATATTTCTTTTTTCAACAATAATTATGTAATTCAAAAAATACAAACCTATTGCTTTGTGACAAAAATTTTGATTTTGTTAACTATTACCTCTATAAGGCAAGAAGGAATACGTGCAACAATCTCTAGAATACAGAGATGGCTTAAAAGCATATATAAATAACTATTCCTCAAGTATCTTAACTTTTGAGCCGTCGCCGATTTTAGTCATACCTTCGGTAACGACTAAGTCACCTTCTTTAATATCGTTAGAGGTAACTTCAATTAGACCTTCTGTACGTGTGCCGATTTTTACATATAATTGTTTTACCGTATCACCCTCTATTTTATAAATAAAGTTACCTTGATTATTTCGTTGAATACAACTTTCAGGAACGGTTAGATTTTTATGAGGATTAATTATAAGCCTAACATCTACAAAGCTATTATGCAGGATTTTTGTCCCCATAGGTAAAATAATTTTAGCTGTTAAAGTACCGTTATCTGATAAGTAATGCGATACTGCCCCGATTGTACTTTTAATTTTTCCTGCAATTAAAACTTCAGTATCAACTCTAACTTTTCCGTTTAAAGACTCCGGCAATTCAATAAAAATACTTTGTGAGTTTTCTGTTCCGGTAATACTAAAAAGATAGTCGCCTATTTTTACTTCATCTCCGACCATAGACTTAATTACGCCTATTTTACTGGAGTAGGGTGCAGTAATTATCATATCGTTATATGTTTTTAGAGCTTTGGAATAATTAAATTTAGCATCTTCAAGCTTGCTTTTTGACCTTTTATATTCCTCGTTGCTTACAAATTTTTTAGCAAATAAAGCTTCTTTTCTATTATAATCTTCTTGTTTTGTATTTAATAAAGCTGCTGCTCTAGATTTAGTGGTTTCTGCTATGTTTTTATCTATAACTAGCAATATATCGCCTTTCTTTACTAGTTCTCCTTGATGTGCTGAGACTTTTTCAACTACTCCGGTGGCATTAGCATAATAATCACGGCTATTATCATTCTGGCATTGCCCTACAATATTAAATATGTCGTAAAGCTCGGCAATTTGTACTTTAGTTGCTTTTACTCCTGTAATTTTTTCTTCTTCCTTTTTACTTGCCATAGTAGGAAGGGAAATAAGTAAGGTAAAAAGAACAATAAGTTTTACGGGCATAATATTATACTCTAAGTTGAATAGATGTCATCTAGTTAGTTTGTCTGTGTTAGGTATTATCCGCGTGGATTAATTTCACCTCTGTCATCCCGTGGCTTGACCACGGGATCCAGTTAAAAATACTAAAATTATTAGTATTTTTTATTGTTTTTATGGACCCCGTGGTCAAGCCACGGGGTGACATATTGGGTTTACCGCTCCACGCAACAATACCTTCAAGTTATGATAAAGTATGCTTTTTAAGTTCCTCATCCGTTAACCATTTATATTCTTTTTCTAGAATTTCAAATCTGATTTTTTCTAATTGTTCATCAAGATCAGGTTCAGGAATGATAGCAGAACCCATAAATTCAAATCCTTGATAGTTAATTTTTAGTTTCTTACAAATTTCTTGTAATGATAGTAAATTTTCTTCTATATCATCAATAAATATTATTGATTGCGGATAATAATCTGTTTTGCGTAATACATATTCAAGTACGCTTCCTTTATCATATTCCGCAGTATAAATTATGCCATCTTTTAATGTAGGTTTACCGTAACCGATATTAAAATCCTCGATTGTTATTTCATCTTCTAAAGGTGAAAATTCTTGAAAATTTACCTTTAATTCAGTGAGTTCACGAATTCTCCATTCGATTATATCTTCAATTACGCCGAATTTACCGGTAGGAAGTTTAGTAAGCCCCATTGCCGGAATATTTTTTTCTTTAAGTAGAGTAAATATTTTTAAAATATCTAAATTAACGAATCTAGATTTTTTTCCTTTAAGAATAACACTAAGTAATAATTCACATTCTTTTCTAGTAAGTCTTTTTTCAATGTTATTCATTAATTCTTTTCTATAATCATGTGTTAACCTAGATTCATCACTATCCATTACAATTACTTCATCTACATCAAAAAGCACCAAGCTAGTATTATCGGCTTGTTTTACCGCTTCTATAACTTCTTTAAAATCATGAACTTTATTTATTTTACTATACATATTCTTTATTTTTTATTTATGATTTAAAATCTAGATCGTGTTATTACCCTTGGATATTATCTATGTGAATCGTTTTATGTCATTCCCACGTAGGCGGGAATCCAGTAAAACATATAAAAAACTTGTTTTGTATACGTTTATTTTATCAAATATGTAACTTAACTATATCAACATTAATGTTATTTTTCTGGATTCCCGCCTACGCGGGAATGACATAAAGCAAGTTGTCTAATTCATACAACAAAGTTCTAAATAACTACGGGTATCTATATTTATTTTGTAACGTCACTTATCACTTCTTCTAAGGAATTTGTCATTACCTTTAAATCTTCTTCTCTAGATAAATTATGGTGACCGTCTTTAATTAGCTTCATTACTATTTGTTTACTTATTATTTTTTCTAATAATTTTACTGAAACATTATAAGGCACGTCTTCATCTAACATTCCATGAATTAGATGTACCGGTATATTTATATCAATCTGTTTCTTTGTCAATAATAAATGTTTTTTTGCATCTTCTATCAGTTTATAGCTTATAGGATATTTATGCTCACAATTTTTACCTCTTACTTCTAATATTCCCTCTTTTTGCATCTTATTTTGATCATCTAGAGATATATTTTGCCAAATATCTTCAGTAAAGTCGGAAGCGGGAGCTAAACACACAAGCCCTTTTATTTTATTAGGGAATTTTAAAGCTGCAAGAAGTGCTAACCATCCTCCCATGCTCGAACCTACTAATATTGCCTTCGTATCAATTAATTTGTCTAAAATTAGTGATACTCCTTCTAACCAACCACTAATTGTTTGCTCCTCAAATTGTCCAGATGCGTTTCCATGACCGAAATTATCAAAAACAATAAAATTATAATTGTTTTTTTTACAATAATCTATTAAATAGATAGCCTTAGTTGATTGCATACTAGACATCAAGCCGTGTAAAAAAATTACAGATGGAATATTTGTATTAATTATTCTATAATTATCATAGACAATAAATTTGTCTTGTGTTTTATTATAAAGCTTGTGCATTTTAAATAATTATTTTAATAGATTGAGATTTAATGCCTTCATTAAAGTCAAGTAAACGATACAATAAATATACTATTTTACAAGTAGTTCCTGCTCTAGTCTCGGGAGGGGTTGAAAGAGGTACTATAGAAGTTGCAAAATATCTTAAAATTCTCGGTCATACTCCTATCATAATTTCAGCAGGCGGTACTCTAGTTAAAGAGTTAGATAAGGAAGATATATTGCATATTGAAATGAATAGTAGCAGTAAAAATCCTTTTGTAATTCTGAATAATGCAAAATTGATAGCAGAAATAATCAAAAAATATAATGTTGATATAGTTCATACAAGATCAAGGGCACCGGCATGGAGTTCATATCTAGCAACAAAATGGACGAACGCTAAATTTCTGACTACTTTTCATGGGGTTTATAATATTCCGAATAGTTTTAAAAAATATTATAATAGCATAATGCTAAAAGGCGAGAAAGTTATTGCCGTATCCAATTTTGTAAAACAACATTTGCTTGAAAACTATAAAATTGATGAAGACAAAATAGTAGTAATTGAGCGTGGAGTAAATTATGATTATTTTGATCCGGCAAATTTAACGCCTGAAAAACTTAAAAAATGTCGTGATAAATATGATGCACCGAGCAACGTGCCGATAATATTAATGCCTTCTAGAATGACAAGCTGGAAAGGGCATCTTGTTCTAGTAGAAGCATTAAGTAAGTTAAAACATAGAGATTTTTATTGTTTAATGGTTGGCGATATATCTAGACATCCCAATTTTACTAATAGAGTCAAAGAGCTTATAGCTACTCTAAAACTTCAAAATAAAATTCAAATTTTTGGTAATGATTCGGATATAATAAACCTATACGGGATTTCCGATATTATCGTTTCTGCCTCGATCGAGCCTGAAGCTTTCGGACGTACTATTATAGAAGGGCAGGCGATAGAGAAGCTTGTTATTGCAACTAATATCGGCGGGGCAGTAGAAACGATAAATAATAATATAACTGGTTTCCACGTAGAACCAAATAATGCCGAAGCGTTAGCAGAGAAAATTGATTATTGTTTCTCGATTTTAGGTACTGATACTGCTAAGAAAATCCAAGAAGCAGCAAGACATACGGTAATTAATAATTTCTCTCTTGATCTGATGCTAAGAAAAAACCTTGAAGTCTATAAAGAAATCTTAAAAAACTCTCATAATTGAACACCTAGATTTAGTATATACTCATGATAAATGAAAAGTAGAGTATATATGGTTGAATAGAATAGCTATTCTCCTAATAATTTTATTTCAGCGTACAAATCTTCAAGATTTATATACTGATCATAAAAATTATTATAATCATGAGATTTACCGTCATGATGTACTACAAGCATTAAAGTTTCCGGTAAAAATTCTTTTAAAGCTTGTTGTGCATTTTCTATAGATATTTTATCAAGATTGGCAAACACCTCGTCTAAAATTAATATTTTAGGGTTTGAAATTATAGCTTTAATGATTCCAATTTTTTTCTTTTGACCGCCGCTCGGTGCATTTATTACATCATAATTTTTATCACTTAAGTGCGTAATTAATGTACCTAGATCCAATTTTATAAATAGTGTGTTAATTTTTTCTTCTAATGATTGTTTATTACTTTTAATGATTGATTGATCAAGACCAGAGCTTATTACTTCAAATAAAGTAGATTGAGCCGGTATGTAACTATTCTGATCAATAAATATTATTTTTGGATTTTGATAATGGGTAGGTATGGAAATTTCACCAACACTATGGCATGGATCAGCAATACAATTTACTAAACTCTTTAAAAAAGTGGTTTTGCCTTTTCCTGAGGAAGCTGAAAGAAGATAATGTGCTCCTAATTTTAATACTAATTTTTCAAAACTCAAAATAGTTATTTCTTCTATAATTAGGTTATAATCAGAAATTACAAATTCATCATTTGTATCATTAGTAGTCCATGTTATTCCTTTTTTATCTTCAGAAGAAAGTGCCTCTATTAATTTTGTAATTCTCTCTTGTGATATAACTGCTCCACTAAAGATTATTTTTAATGAGGAACTTGTTACGAATGGTTTTAAGGTTTCAAGCCAAGGATTAAGTAGTAGAGCTTGCTCAAATGTAATCTCTCCATTTTTTACTTTAGGGGAGTGTTGA
>NZ_JWSW01000006.1:0-40129 GCF_000828125.2 Rickettsia asembonensis
TCAACACTCCCATACTAGATAAAACCATAACGGAAGGAACAATCGTCCCTTCTATTTGGGGACTTGAGATTGGAAATGTATTATTATGTGCAGAGCGTGCAAAACGTCTTACTTCCAATCAACGCCACCAAGCAGTTTATACTTTAAAAGATATTTACATCAAAGTTGATCAAATAACCCTAGAGCACACATGGTTTGAAACAATGGATTTAGCGTTGCAGTATGGATTAACACTTTATGATGCTAGCTATTTAGAGTTAGCATTACGCTGTGGGTTACCAATAGCAACCCTTGATAAATCCTTAAAACAACCAAGTAAAGCTGCCGGGATAGTAGTGTTGTGATTACATATTCACAAGTCGTAGCCAAGCTTCCCAGTCACGTTTACCTAAATCTTCTTCAAACGATAATAAGTCTTTTACCGTCTGCTTACATATTTCTACGGAAGGAACTATAAGTTCTTGTTCTTTTGTAGAACTTAACAAACATTGTGTTTTACAAGCTTGTTCTAAATGGTAAGTATAAAACATAGCTTCATGAATAGTTTTGCCGCAGGTAATAGCACCGTGATTACGAAGTAACATCACATAATTCTGTTTAAGGTCAGTAACAAGTCTACTACTCTGTTTGTTAGCATCTAATACTAGAGAATTATAATCATGATATGATATTCTGTCGTAAAAATGTAATGCCCATTGACTGAGCGGTAAAAGCCCGCATTTTAAAGCAGAAACTGCTATGCTTGCGGGAGTATGATAATGAAAAACAGCAAAAATATCAGGGCGTGCTTTATAAATACTACCATGAATAAAGTAACCGGTTTTATTATATTGATATTCTTCCCCTTCTAAAATTTTTCCGTCTAAACTAACTTTTAAAAGACTCTCCGTAGTTACTTCTTCAAACCTTAGTCCAAAAGGATAAATATAGTAAAAATCGGCATTTTTAGGTCTTGCGGACAGATGCGTATAAGTATGATCATCCAGCGATAAATACGCCATTATTCGGTAAGCGGCAGCTAAATTATATTTTATATCCATAATTGTTAAAATCTATATTGGTTTTATGTCATTCTTGCGTGGATGGGTTTTCTATTGTCATCCCGCGAGCTTGTAGCGCGGGATCCAGTTAAAAATACTAAAATTATTAGTATTTTTATTGTTTTTTTGGATACCGTGGTCAAGCCACGGTATAACACCGAACGGATTTTTGGGTTCACACAACAATGCCTCCTCGCAATGACGATTTGATGCTATTTAAAGGGAGCGTATACTTCTTCTGCTGTTTCTATCGTCGCTTCTTTAGGGGTTTTTATACATTCTTGTAAATATTTTTTATCTAAATACGGTGCTAGATTATAATTTAATACATAACATTGTAAATTATCTTTCTTACCGCTAAAATTAAATTCAATTTTATTGCCTTGCTCTAATAGCTTTTTAATCTCTGTCGTTTGCTGGATAAAATTCTTTTGTTCTAAGCTTAAGTATTTGATTCTTAATATATTTTTTACTACGGAAAACGTAGAAATAGCAAGAAGCAGAAGGAATATAAATAATTCTTTATTACTTTGCTTATTTAAGAAAATACTATTTTTAATATATGAAGCTGCAATCATTCCGATAGCTATAACATAACATCCTAGATATCTAAGTAACGATGCTCCTCTAATTGCTTCCTCATAGCTAAAGTTAAAGAAATATAAATATAATCGCCACAAGGCAAAAATTATAAAACAAGCAAAAATACTTATCAGAAAAAATTTATATTCTTTTAGCAAATCCGGTTTATATTTCCGTACCATGCTGCTATACAAATAGTATATACAACTAAACTTCCTTCTTTTACTAAGAATAACAAGAGAAATTTACCGTAATTTAGTAATAATGCTCTATGCTGTTCATTAAAATTTTCAACAATATATATTAAATTGCTAAAACTATGTTCGCTTCTGTCAAAAAAATCATGAGTATTTTTAAAATAACTCATCCAAATAAAATTACACAAAATTGGTAAAGTAAGTAGTATCAGATATACAATATAATCACTTGATTTTTTAGGTTTCTTATAGAAAATTGTATAATGAGCTATAAGAATTATCGAAGCAAAACTAGCAAACCAAGTTCCAATTTCTCGGAAAAAGACCAACAATATCGTAATAGGTAAAATAAGCAATAATGCTTTTTTCTTGTCTTCCTCAAGTATATAAATCATAAAAATAGCTCCGAACATTAAACCGATGGTGCTGTCGTTATATATAGAGCGAATTCCGGTTGTATATAATACTACGCTGCAAAGTAACAGTGTGAACAACACACCGGTTTGCCACAATTTCTTATTTGCGGCTAAAGGAGCTAGAAATGCTAAATGTAATAAGAAATGTACAAATAATACGTTACCGTCCGAATAACCTGAAAGTGAAAGCAGGAAGTAATGATAAACTGCAGCACCTCTTGGATAATGGGCATGAGTAGTAATAATGGAAGTTAACGAAGACTGATTCTCAAAAACACCGAAATATAACAACTCTTTAGTAAATATCCCCCAGTGCGAGAAATCATCATAAGCATGCAGCGATGCCTCTCTTGTATAAAGAAAAAATATGAAGATTAGTAAAGCGAATATGATAATTTCAATTATATTTTTTCTAGATTCCTGCTTCCGCAGGAATGACATCAAGAGTGAGGAGGACATGAAAGGGGAAGATAACATAAAAGAGGGAAATGACATGAAAACTAAAAATATACCGATGAAATAACATATATATGTTGCAGACGGTAATAGCTTTAACATAGCAAAACAATATAAAATCGTTACTAATATGCTGACTGTTACGGGAATAGTGAAAGTCAATTTTGTTTTGAAATATTTGGCAAAAAAAAACGAAAAGCCAAAAATGCTTAATATCGGTATTATGATCATATTAATTTGTAAATAATATAAGTGGTGAATGTTATTACTACGGGGCATTGACTCTATGTCATTCCCGCAGAAGCGGGAATCCAGTCATCTTTAATGTCATACCGCGACTTGATCGCGGTATCTCAGGACTCAGTCTGTAATAACAAGATCCCGTGGACAAGCCACGGGATGACAGAGGTGAAATTGATCCACACGGACAACGCCTTTATCACCCGTGTTTAATCTTAGCTTGTGCTGCGGCAATTCTTGCTATAGGGATACGGTATGGAGAGCAAGAAACATAATTTAAATTCATTCTATGAAAAAATTCTATAGAGGCAGGGTTTCCTGCATGTTCTCCGCAAGCTCCGAGTTTCAAATTAGCATTACTGCTTTTTCCTCGTTTTATAGCAATTTCAATTAATTCTCCTACACCTTCTTCATCTAGAGTAGTAAATGGATCGGATTCAAAAATCTTCTCTTCTAAATAATATGGAAGGAAAGATGCAATATCATCTCTAGAAATTCCGTATGTAGTCTGAGTTAAATCATTAGTCCCAAAACTAAAATAGTCAACTTCCTTAGCTATTTTCTTACTGCCGAGTGCTGCCCTTGGTAGTTCTATCATAGTACCGAGCGTAAAAGAAAATTTATATCTATAACGTTGCTCTAATTCCTCTATTACCTCATAAATATCCATTTTAAGCTTTTTTATTTCACCTACATTGCTAATTAAAGGAATCATTAGTTCTAAATTACATTCTATATGTTCTTTTTTATGTAGCTCAAAAATAGCCGTAAAAATTGCTTCAATTTGCATTTGGTAAATTTCCGGTGAACATATACCAAGTCTACATCCACGGTGACCGAGCATAGGATTTACTTCATGCATAGCATGAAGACGTTGATTAATCATGGATAACGGTAGATTTAAGCTATTTGCCAAATTCTTTTTATCTTCTTCAGTGGTAGGTAAAAACTCATGTAACGGCGGATCAAGTAATCTAATATTTACCGGTTTGTCTTTCATTACTCTAAATAAAGCTTTAAAATCCTCAGTTTGCATAGGTAATAATTTCTGCACGGCAAGCTTTCTACGTTCTATATCAGGAGCAATAATCATTTCCCTTACTAAAGGAATTTTATTTTTATCAAAAAACATATGTTCGCTACGACACAAACCTATACCTTGAGCCCCCAATTTTATAGATACTAAAGCATCGTTAACTGTTTCGGCATTTGCACGAACTTTTAAGCTACTAATCTCGTCTGCCCAATCTAAAATTAATTTTGATTCCTCACTGAAAGTAGGTTGAATTAACGGCATTTCACCTAAGAAGATTTTGCCGCCACCTCCGTCAATCGTTATAATATCACCTTGTTTAATAACTATGTCGCCTGCTGTTAATATTTGCTTTTTCTCATCTATAGATAAATTACTTGTACCGCAAACACAAGGCTTCCCCATACCTCTTGCCACAACTGCGGCATGTGAAGTCATTCCCCCTCTAATAGTTAAAATACCTGAAGAAACATGCATTCCGTTAATATCCTCAGGGCTAGTATCATGGCGTACTAAAATTACTTTATGATGATGAGATAATTTTTCGGCATCATAAGGTGAAAATACTGCAATACCTGTTGCAGCCCCAGGAGAAGCTGGTAGACCCTCGGCAATAGAAGTAAGACCCTTACTGTAATCAATTCTTGTATGTAATAATTGATTTAATGATTCCGGATCGATTCGCATTAAGGCTTGTTCTTTAGAAATAAGCTTTTCTTCTACCATTTGTACGGCAATATTAATAGCAGCGATGGCTGTTCTTTTTGCAGTACGTGTTTGTAAGATATATAGCTTATTATTTTCTATAGTAAATTCTATATCCTGCATATCTAAGTAATGTTCTTCAAGCTTTTTCGCAATTTGTGATAATTCCTTAAATACTTCCGGCATCATTGCTTGCATAGAATTTGAATCATTTGCAATAATAGGCATAGGTGTTCTAGTTCCTGATACTATGTCTTCACCTTGAGCATTTATTAAAAACTCTCCAAAGAGCTTTTTTTCTCCTGTAGAAGGTGATCTAGTAAAAGCAACCCCCGTAGCTGAAGTTTTACCTAAATTACCGAAAACCATTGCTTGGATATTAATAGCTGTACCGAAACCTTCCGAAATATTATTGATTTTTCTATATATAACCGCTCTATTACTCATCCAAGAATGTAGCACCGCTTTAATTGCTGATTCTAACTGTTCATAAGGATCATTAATTAGTTGCTTAGTATACTTAATATGCAACCGTTTGAAATCATCAATAATTTTTTCTAATAATTCTACGGTAATATCGCTATCTTTATGAATATCGGCTTGAATCTTGTGCTTTTCGTAAATTTGTTCAAATAGATCACTAGGTATAGATAATACCGTTGAACCATACATTTCTAGAAATCTTTTGTAACTATCAAGAGCAAATCGTTTATCACCACAGGAATCCGCAAGAGCATTACATACTTCGTTATTCATTCCAAGATTAAGGATAGTATCCATCATTCCAGGCATTGAAATCGTAGAACCCGAACGCACCGATAATAATAGGGGATTGCTTGTGCTGCCGAAAATTTTACCGGTAGTTATTTCAAGTTCGGTGATAGCTTTTTTTAAGTCGTTTTGAAAATTTTTAGGAAAGTTATTATTGTGGGTATAAAAGTAATTACATAGCTCTGTAGTTATTGTAAAACCATCAGGAATAGGTAGTTTTAGATTAGACATTTCAGCAAGACCAGCACCTTTATTACCAAGTACATTCTTCATGCTAGCGTTTCCGTCACTACCATTACTGCCAAAATAATAAATTAATTTTTTCATATCATATATCAAAATTTGCTAACAATTTATGTGTTTAGAAGCATTAAATACATATTTATACAGTATGAAAAAAATAGTATCAATGTTAAATTAAGAATATCTTTAATAAAATAGTTGAAATTTTAAATTTGTTAATAAATTTGTTATTATACTTATTAATTTAATTATATTCTGTGTACAAAAGTCAAATTTTCAAAAAAAATCTTATTAATTTTTGCTAAAAAAATATCTCAAAATAGCAAATCAATTAGAAACTTTCACAGAACTTAATAAGTTAATTGAACTTCTTCTAAATGTTATTGACTAATTTAAGAAAATTGACCATAATTCTAAACGGTCGTGCAGTTGCGTGATGATATAATCACGAGGAAAGTCCGGACTCTATAGAGGTATGGTGCCGGTTAACCTCCGGCAGAGTATTATTACTTTAGGGAAAGTACCACAGAAAATATACCGCCAAGTATGAATATTTCGACGCAACTTCAAATTTTGAAGTTCTATCTTAATATTTTTGGTAAGGGTGAAAAGGTACGGTAAGAGCGTACCGGTAAGTTGGTAACAAATTACGCATGGTAAACCCCACCAAGAGCAAGATCAAATAGGCGTTACAGAACTTATCAAGTTCCCGGGTTATCTCTAGCCGGCTTGTAATGCGGGTAGATCGCTTGAGGTAAACGGTAACGTTTATCCTAGATAAATAACTGCAATGAATTTATATTCATACAGAATCCGGCTTATAGACCTTATTGTTATCCCGTGGCTTAACTGGTGTTGCCTGTATGGCTCAAAAAGCATTCTATGTCATTCCCACGTAGCATTGTTGCGTGGATACCGATGTCATTCCTGCGAAAGCAGGAATCCAACATAAAGCGAGATAAATCGAGCTTTTAATTTTAAAAATTTGCTGTATTTATACTTTTTTCTGGATTCCCGCTTTCGCGGGAATGACAAAAGAGCATTTACCGGTCTACGCAACAATGCTACGCAGGAATGACATAAATGTGCTATGCAACAACCTCTGTCAAACCATTGATGACCTAGAACTTACTATGACACAAATTTAATGAAAAAGTTATATCATAATCCTATTTGTCCTCTTTCAAGACAAGCTCGTGTCTTCTTAAAAGAATTAGATATAGAATTTACTACGATTAAAGAAGATTATTGGCAATTCAATAAAGATTTCTTAAAAATAAATCCTGCCGGAACATTGCCTATTTTAGAAGAATCATACGGCTTATTTGTGGTAGGTATTTATCCTTTTGTTGAATATCTTAATAGCAAATATCCGAATTTTAATTTTTTAGATGAAGATATTGATATTTGTTGCGAAATTAGACGATTATTCTTTTGGTTTAACGATAAATTTTATCGTGAAGTTACTAAGATTATTATCGATGAAAAAGTTATAAGATCAATTGCTAAAATGAGCGGCCCACGAACCGAGTTTTTACGTGCTGCAAAAAATAATTTGAATTATCATTTGGAATATATAACTTCTTTACTAGAAAAAAGAAGTTATCTTGTATCGGATTCACTGACTATTGCCGACATTGCCGCAAGCTGTCACTTATCGGTACTCGATTATTTCGGTGAGATTTATTGGGATAAATGGACGCTTATCAAACATTGGTATTCACTAGTTAAATCAAGACCGGCTTTTAGGTTATTATTACAAGATAGAATCCCTGGCTTTACCCCTCCAAGCTATTATACATATTTAGATTTTTGAATATATAATTTAATAATTTGATTCTTTCCGTATCATGAGCTTTTAGTATTTTACGAATATTATTAAGAGATTGATTTTTTATGAGTGCAGGCTCATATTCTAGATGAACTCCACTTAAAATAGCTGTACCGTCACCGCAAGTACATTTTATTACTGCAGGTTTATTATCTTCATAACTTGCTATTATTTTCAATATCTTTAGTATTTTCTGCATCAACAAAATATCCACCACCATTATAAAAAGCATAACAATACTTAATATTTAAATTAAGTGTTGGATTTATTTTTAGGTAAGCGGCTCTTGCTCCTTTATTTGAATTATAGTAGTAAGGAGCAAGCAATGGTCCTCTAACCGTTCCATTGAAAATCTTTAATTCTCTTTCCCCTATAACCTCTATATTTGTTCCTTTAGCAAATTCTAAATAATTGCCGCTATAATAACTACCGGCACATATTCCAAGAAAATTACCGCCATTTTTTAAATAATTTTTTATATTATCATTTCCTTTGTCTTGCAATTTTTGTGCATAGTATAAATCTCTTCCACCGAGTAAAATAAGTAATAAGGTGTTTTGAAAGCACTTTTCTTCTATAATTTATTGTGCAGTAATATAATCTATCTCATACTTTGGAGCATAAAGTTTTAAAGTATGCACGTAATGCTTAATACTTTCTTTTGAAATTCCTAAATCATTAGGAATTTTTATTTTCATTTTTATATTATTGACAAGAACATTATATAATTCTATTTAGTGTAATTACTTAAAAATAAATTATGAGGTAATTTTTATGCAACTTAATTCAATCTTGCTACCGTTAAGCAAAAGGCAAGCAATAGAAATAGTTTTAGGAGTGGCATTACTTACTATTTGTTCACAAATATTAATACCTATGAAGCCTATATTTATTTCATTGCAAACCGTTGCAGCGATGTTCATCGGACTTACATATAATAAGACTACAGCACCTTTAACTATACTATCTTACATAACTCTTGGAGCAATGGGAATCCCTGTGTTTGGAGAGTTTTCAAGCGGGTTACGAATATTATTCGGTCCTACCGCAGGATATCTAGCGGGTTTTGTAATTGCCGTATATATTATGGCTAGCTTAAAAGATAAAATTTTTACTTCTAATAAATGGTTAAATCAGATATCTTTATGTTTGATCGGTAATATAATTATTATGAGTTTTGGCTGGATGTGGCTTTCTAAACTTTTAGGACCAAGCGGTGCATTTTACGGTGGTGTATTACCTTTTATAATACCCGGAATAATTAAATCGGGCTTATTAATTGGACTTATCAATATAGTAAAACCAAAAACTCGATGAACTTCAAAATTTGACTGTAGTGAAATACAAGTATAGTGTAGATTATAATATAATATGTTATAATCTATATTATCAATATTGTTGTGCAGGTATAAAATGACAAAAAACACTCCAACTAGTATATACTTAGAAACCAATTTAAGTGAAAAAATTACATTGATAGCTGCAGAATTACATTGTCGTCCAAACGATTTAATTAATGAAGCTGTACGTTTATTTGTCGAGGGACAGGAACGTATTAAACAATTAAAAGCAGAAGATGTTAAACGGCAATCTTTGTTATCTAGGGAACAAAAAAAATTAGAAGAAGAATGGGAAAAAAATCAAGATTACACAGATTGGATTTAATAAATGGACAAAATAGAAATTAAAAAAGGCGACATTGTAGTTTGTGTATTAAGTGGAGATTACGGCAAACCTCGTCCTGCTGTTGTTATTCAATCTAACTCGTTAAATAAAACTCTTGCCAGCATATTAGTTTGTCCTATAACAACCTATTTAATAAATACTGCAATTTATCGTCTGCTATTGACTCCTACAGAATTAAATGGTCTTAAATCACAATCTTGTATTATGGTTGATAAAATTAATGCTATATCAATTGATAAAATCGATACAAAAATTGGCAAACTATCCTTTGACGAAATAATAGAATTGAATAAAGCATTAAAATATTGCCAAGATTTGGATTAATCGCTAAAAAATATTTCTTTAAAATCTTTTTCTATCCTAAGCGTTTATAGTTTTGTATAACTCTATATATTCATGAAAAAAATCAATAACAATGCTAATGCCGCATTTTCCGGTGCCGACCTGGAAAAATAATATTAAATATGATCTTGAAAATATAGCAAGACTTTTAAAAGCCTTAGGTAACCCTCATTTAAGGCTTCCTCCCGTCATACATATAGCAGGTACAAACGGTAAAGGTTCAAGCAGTGCTATGCTTAAAAGCATCTTTACGCTTGCCGGTTATAAGGTACATTGCTATACATCTCCTCATTTATTAGAATTTAATGAACGAATCGTAGTAGCAGGTGAGAAAATTTCGGATAACAAATTATGGCAGGTTTGTGAGGAGGTAAGGTTAGCAAGCGAAAAATTTAATATTGAACCTAGCTTCTTTGAAGGTACTACGGCAGCAGCATTTGTAGCATTTGAGAAAACAAAAGCCGATATATTAATTTTAGAGACGGGACTAGGCGGTCGGTTAGACGCAACAAATATAATCGAGCAGCCTATAATTACCTTAATTACTCCTATTTCATATGATCATATGAATAGGCTCGGTAATACATTACCTCTAATAGCAGGTGAGAAAGCTGGTATTATGAAGTCTTGTATTCCTTGTGTTATAAGTATGCAAGCTTTGGAAGTTTATGAAACATTATTTACAAAGGCTGAAGAGTTAGAGGTACCGAGTTTTTGTTATGAATATGATTTCGGTATTAAAAAGACGGACAACGGATTTATTTATTCATCACGAAATTTTAGTTATGAGTTTCCGACTCCTTCACTACTTGGTGATCATCAATTAATAAATGCTGCAAGCGTTATTGCTTTAATAAGTTTGATAAATAAACAATTTAATATTAGCAACGAAATTATCTCTAAAGGACTGCAAAATACTATTTGGCGGGCTAGAATCGAAAAAATAGAGCCGAAAAAATATTCTAAATTAATAGGTGATAATGTTCAAATTTGGGTAGATGCAGCTCATAATAATAGCGGAGCTCAAGTTTTGACAAATTGGATTCGTGATAATTTAAAATCACCAATATATTTAATACTCGGTATGACTAAAAATAGGAATATCGAGGAGTTTTGCTCCTACTTTAAGGGTTTGACAATTAAAGATTACAGTGTTAAAGTTTTATCCGAACCACTAAGCCATAGTGCAGAAACAATAAATTTGGAAGGTAGAAAGAGCGGGATTGATTTTAGCGAAAGCGACTCACTCGAAGAAGCGATTAGTGATATAAAGAAGATAAACGGTGATAATAAAGCAAATATTATAATAACCGGATCGCTTTATTTAGCTTCCGATTTTTATAAACTCTTACAAAAATAAAGACAGCGTCATTGCAAGTTTTTAATGTCATCCCCGCGAAAGCGTGGATCCAGCATAAAGCAAGATTAATCGAGCTTTTAGTTTTAAAATTTATTGCAGTATGATTCCCGCTTTTAGCTAGGAATGACATTAACGTTTTGCAGGAATGACATCAAATAAAACAAACCTAGAGGAAAATAATATGACCTATTGCAACAAATCTAATCAAACCTCATATCCTTTTATCTTACCTGATTTACCTTATGACAAAGAGAGTTTTAAACCACATTTTACTCCCGAGACTTTTGATTATCATCATGGTAAACATCATAATTCTTATGTACAAAATCTAAACAATTTACTCAAAGATAAAGAAGAATTACAAAAAAAAGATTTAGAAGAAATAATAGAATGGTCATCTCAAAACTCAAATGCGGCTATTTTTAATAACGCAGCCCAAATATGGAATCATACCTTTTTTTTGCATTCAATAAAGCCGCAGGGTGGAGGTAAGCCAAGCGGTAAAATATTAGAACAAATTAATAAAGATTTCGGTAGTTTTGAAGGATTTTGTGAACAGTTTAAGCAAGAGGCAGTAGGGCAGTTCGGTAGCGGCTGGGCATGGCTTGTATATCACGATAATAGGTTACAAATTATAAAAACCGCTAATGCCGGTACACCTATAGCAAACGGTATGAAGCCGCTTCTTGCATGTGATGTATGGGAACATGCTTATTATATTGATTATCGTAACAAACGACCTGATTATGTTGACATATTTATTAAGCATATGATTAACTGGAAGTTTGTAGAAGATAACTTAATAAAATAAAACTATGAATTTAGAGGATATTAAAAAGGCTCAAGAAACTCCTATCGAATATATAGTTTTTAGTGGAGGAGGAGCTAAGGGAGCAATATATTCCGGAGCTTATGAGGCAGCAAAAAAAGCCGGTATTTTAGATAATGTCAAGGCGGTAGCAGGTTCTTCCGCCGGTGCTATAACTGCAGCAGTGGTAGCTCTTGGGACACCGCCTGAGCGATTTGAAGAAATTTCTAAAAATACAAATCTGCAAACATTACTTGGAAAAAAATGATTTTCTGCGGGTATAGTACAATTAAATAAAGACGGTAAACCTTTATATGATTTATTAGAACTTGTTATTAAAGAAAATATAAGAAATTTTTTACAGAGATCGGATATAGTAAATGTTAAAGATGATAAAGCTCTTGATGAATTAAGAGAAAGATACGACCAAAAAGACGGTAAAATATATTTTAAGGATATAGCGTTACTGCAAAAATACGATCCAGTGCAGTATAAGGATTTAGTAATTACGGCAACTCAGCAAGAGACAAGCGAACTAACTATTTTCAATAACTTTGATACGCCAAATATTGAAATTGCTTTAGCTTGCCGTGCTTCTGCTTCTATACCGCTTGTTTTTGAACCAGTAGAAATTGACGGTAAAAAACATGTCGACGGCGGATATAGAGATAATATACCGACAAAATATTTTAAAGGCAATGAACCGGAATTTGATATAAAAGAAGTAACTAATAATATGGAAGAGATTACCTTAGCTAAAAAGCAAGGTAGAACTCTAGCTATGGCTTTTGGTACGGGTATGGAAGCTGATGCAAATATTGCTATATATAGTGCAAAAAAATTTGAAAACCCAAGTGATATCGTAAAGTTTTTAGCTGATGTATTATTTAAGACTCTTGCAAAAGTAGGAGGAAAATTTAAATATACCGAAACTCTAAGAGAAACTAATGAGTAATTACGTGAAAATGCTTTAAACACTGTTGTTTTAGATACTGCCGGAATAGATACTTTGGATTTCAAAGATGCACAAAAATATTCTGATTATTTGCATATTAAAGGATATTGTTAAACTAGAGAACATTTGAATAATCATGAACTTGGCAAAGAAGCAGATAAAACATTTGGGACTAAATTATTAGAAATGTTTATTCCGTCAAAAGAAAATAATACTTCTAAATGACAAGAAGGAATTATCGAAAATCATGATGATAAAGCAAAAATGTTATTATCATTTTGTAAAACCGGAGCATTAAACGAAAAAGAATTAAATGAAAAGCTTAAAGAATATGTAATTATTGCTGCAACTAGTCGTAATAATACATTAAAAGCCGATACAAACTCATTGAAAGCTTTGCTGTATACCTAAACGATCCTGCTGCTTCAAGTAAAATAAAAGATAGTTTTATTGAGGTACTTGGAATAGATAAAAATAAAGATGTACGATTTGATAAAACTAAAACCTTTGATGAAAATATTGCTAAGTTTAAATTTACTAAACAAGATTTAGAAAGTTTTATAACTAAAAGTAAAAGTGAAGCACCAAAAATTCAAAGCAAACATAGTGTAGTCAGAAGTCATGCAAGTAGGGGATAATTAGATTTTGCTTGCTGTCAAGCCGACGGTGTTGTATGGATCGGTAAAACCTTACTCGATGTCATTCCCGCCTGGACCGAAAAATCTGTTCAGTGTCATCCCGTGGTCAAGCCATGGGATGACATAGATAAAACTGATCCATGCAACAATGCCTCGCGGGAATGACATCGAGTAGGCTTAATGACAACTACTAAAAAAATGAATATCGGTAAATTTAAACTAATTGTTTTTGATGAAATAGACAGTACAAGCTCTGAGGCTATGAGAACTGCTAAAATGGGAATAGTTGATTCAAACTATGCAGTACTTGCTAAATCTCAAACCAAAGCACGAGGAAGAAGTGGTAAAAATTGGCAGTCTAGGATAGGTAACTTACATGTAAGTTTACTAATAAAGCCTAATAAAGAGCTAGAATTATTACCGCAATTATCCTTTGTTGCAGCCCTTGCCGTTTATGATTGTATGTCATCCCGTAGCTCCCCCACGGGATCTAGTAAACCAACAACCAATGATGCTGTAAGTTGTTTTCTGGATCCCGTGAGGGGGCTACGGGATGACATTGTACAACTAAAATGGCCCAATGATGTTTTAGTTAACGGTCGGAAAATTGCCGGTATACTTCTTGAATCCGTTAAAGTAGAAAATAATTATTACCTTATTATCGGCATTGGTATTAATATCACCTATCACCCTGATAATATCGACCAGCCTACTACTAGCTTAATAAGCGAAAATCTACCGCCTATAGAGCCGCAAGCTTTACTTGAAAAATTAATAGAGAATTTTGAAAAATATTATCAAATTTGGCATAATAACGGTTTTTCTTTTATTAGAAAAAAATGGTTAGAACATGCTTATAAGTTACATAAAAATATTAGCATTAAATATCAAAATGATATAGTAACCGGTCTTTTTAAAGATATAGATAGTACCGGCAGAATAATATTGCAACTACCTTCCAAAAAAATAATCTCTTTTTCCACTGCTGAACTTTTTTTTAGCAAAAATATTACTAAATTTAAATTGTAGATTTAATTTTTGTTAACTTCTACTTAAGCTCTAAAATTAACAAGGTAATATTAATATGCCCCAAGAGAATAACAACTCTAAGTCTCAAGAGTTTTTAATAAATACGTATAAGCAATTAAACGAATTTAAAAAGTTTTCTTCTCGTAATATTAGTGAAGATTTTTTAAAAACTGAAAAAACTTTTAAATGTGCCTTATTTACCGGTAATAATACCGCATGTGAAGGATTATGAAAGAAACTCCTTATAATGAAGAAACTATAGACGACGAAGAAAAACAATCATTATTTGAAAAGCTGATAATATCAGCTACGAACACTCCACAACAATTAACTCCTGAGTATCTATATAGTAAAGGAGAAAATTTATACTCCAATGCTATAATCTTGTATCAAGAAAAAAAAGGAATTAATGATGCAATACAAAAAAAATTTATTCAGTCTATAAAATATTTACAAGCAGCAATGATAGTTGGGAAATTAGAGGCTTGTTTTTTGGTTAATGATTTCTATCATAAAGATTACCTTAACCTTGTAATGCCTGGAGCTGGTTATTTAGTAAGTATCATTGGTTATACATTGTCAAACGTAAAAGTTCCGGAAAGTGCTAAATTAGATAACTATGAAATACTTGAAGAATTGGCAGTAAAAAAAGTGGGCTTTATCAATAAAACTAAAAGTGAATGGAATCCTGAAATTTCCTATTTTCATAAAGAAACTTCCTATTTGGAGCCATTAATAGAAAAATTTAATAGTGACCTACCGGGAAATTACCAGCTTATTAGTAGGAATAGAACCTGTAGAGAACTTAATAATGAAATCGATGATTTTTCTATGATTGAATTAACAGAATTCAATCAAGAAGAAAATAGTGCAAAAGTAATAGGTAATACAAAGAGTAACGATATTCAAACTTGTTGCTTTGAATTATAAAAAACTTCTATCCACCATATCTTAAAAAAAATAAAGGAATGAAATTTAATGATAAAAAAGAAAAATAAACAAATAGAAAAGAAACTACTCACTTCTTTTGAAATGTTACAAGAAGCATTATCAGATTATTTACAAAATGTTGAAATGCCTCTTACAAATTCAGGAAGCAATATACTAATAATAACAAACGATAATATAGACATTATAATTGAATTGCATAAAGAATTAAAAGAGGCGTTAGTTTGTGGTCAAGGAGATGCAGCTTACTATTTTGCTCAGTTTTATATAATGGCTGATTGGTAGAAAAAATTATACTAAAGGAGATTTTATCCTAGAAATAGGGAAGAAACTTGATTCTATTAAATGTACAAATACTTCCTATAAAAGTGATAATGCTTTATCAGAAGAGTTTAAAAAATTAACTACCGTTTGTGCTAATTCTATTTTAAATACCAAAGTTATATATCAAATGGGCATTAATGATATAATGAAAAGTAATGCTGAATTTGCTTTCAATAAACATCTAATGAATACTAATTTAACAGATATACTCTGTATTCCGGAATCAACATTTTCGCCTATCTCTACTGTTTCAGCACCACTGCCAAATACTAATATTAACCACACTACTAAAACACAAGATACTAATGGTGAAATAAAACGCTCAACTAGTTATATCCCTTCAAGCTCTATCATTCATGAAGCACCAAACGAACAAATTCTAACACTTGGTCAAGACAACTATTATAACAAACATGATAGCAGTGGATGTATTTGTTTAACGATGTAATATATTGTGGTATATATCTTGAAACACAATAAAATCTTTTATCTATCACCGGTAAATCAGTTGCTTAAGGAAGGTTTAAGGCTGCAGGAAATGTTTTTTGCTTTTCACGATAAATGGCCTCCCTATACTAAAAAGGCAGTTAATTTATTGTTTGAGTCGGCAATAGAAAATTTAACCTGTGCGATGTTACTTGGTGAAGAAGAGGCGATATTGCCTCTATCTCAGCTTTATTATAGCGGTACTATTTACGATATTTTACCGGATTTAATTTTTGGTGATTATATTATTTTAATAGGTCAAAAACTTGGATATAAATCATGCCAAAATATTTCTTTAAGAATGATTACTAATACTAAATGTTTAGAAAAACAGCTAGATAGTATCGCTATTACTATTACTTCTAATATGTTATTTTATCATCGTCATTTTAAATACATAGGTGATGAGATTAAAAAAAAATTATTAAAGACTGCAATGAGCAATTTGATAAAGTATGGCATTTTTGTAAATTTGAATATTCCTATTCAACATTATTATCTTTTGAAATGCCGGAAGAAGAAGCCGAAAAACTTGAAGAAGTACCTTTGACGGGTATAAAATCTACTGATGATAGTAATATCTTGAATGTTACTCCTGTGTCATCCCGTGGTCAAGCCGGTCTTGTTGCATGGAGCGTTTTATGTCATTCCCGCGTACGCGGGAATCCAGTAAAACCTATAAAAAACTTGTTTTTTTAGGTTTATTTTTTAAATAAATAACTTTTATATCGATATTTGAAGTTATTTTTCTGGATTCCTACGCGGGAATGACATAGAGATCGGGGATAACATAGAAAATGGGAATGACACGGAGGGCTTAATATGTTCAAAAAAAACAATTTTCAAATCATAAAAACATTTCCACAAGAAGTGTGGAGTTTAGAGCAGGTAAAGAATTATATGCGGGTGGAGGCAAGTTATGATGATGATTTAATAATCGGATTAATTGATGCAGCTATAACTGCAGCAGAGAATTTTACCAAACTAAATTTTATTTCAAAACAAATCAAGTTTATTTGTAATATTTCAGGGAAGAAAGAGTTTTTATTAAAATATAACCCATTAATAAAAATAACAAAAATAAAGAAAAAATTTAAAGACCAAGAAAATGACTTAACTGCAGATGATTATGCGATTGAGCAGAATCTTTTAACTCTAAATAAAGCATTAAGTAATGAAGAGCTGACGGTAGAATATATAAACGGTTACGATAAAAATAATATTCCGCATGCTATAAAACATGGGATTATGCTACATATAGCCGAGATGTATGATCGTCAAGCTACGAATTGTATCGCGCTTTCCAAAGAGGTAAAAATTTATATTTGCCTTATCGCAATATACAAATTTAGGAAATATGGCATTTATTTTGACGTCATTCCGGTTTTGTTGCATGGTTCAAAAAATGTACTTGATGTCATTCCCACGTGGCATTGTTGCGTGGACCGGTAAAACCCACTGTGTCACCCCGTGGCTTGACCACGGGGTCCATAAAAATAATAAACAAATACTAATTTTAACTGGATACCGTGGTCAAGCCACGGTATGACAGAGGTGAAATTAATCCACGCGGGCAATGCCACGCGGGAATGACATAAAACGAGCCATACAACAACGCTACACCTTACTTAAATTTAAAAGGTAATAAAATGATAAAAACAGTAGTGAAAAATTTTCAGCATCAAATTAAATTTTTAGAAAATATCGCAGGAGAGGGGATGAAAGAGGATAGATGGGTAGAAAAATTAACAATCTATGCCGGAATCAAACCGTTATGTGATAGTAAATTTCTTACTCTAGAAAATATAAGCTTCGGACATATAATAACGGAAGGATATTTTTTATTTAGAATAAGATTTATAAAAAACATCACTACTAAAATGCATATTTTATTTAAAGAACGGGAATTTGAAATTAAACGGATTATTAATGTTGAAGAAAAAAGTAAATTTTTAAATATAATAGCGTTGGAAATATATGTATCATGATTTTATCTATAATTTTCAGCTAAGTTTGTATAAATTACTTATAAATGATAATGAAATAAAAACTAAAATTAATAAAATATATTTTTCCGTTGTTCAGGATGCAAAATGCCCATTCTTACTTGTTAATATATTGAATGTTAATAATATATCTACTAATGTACAAAATATAATACAGCTGGAATTTGAAATATGTATCTTTACTAATGATAAAAATCGTAATATGGCGTTAAATCTAGCTAGCAAAATAAGCGATAAAATAGAGCATCACTCATTTGAAAATGTTGCAGGGATAAAAGCAAATAAAATAGAATTTCAAATTAGCAAAGACTTAGTCAGTACAAAACTGGTAATGAATTATCAGACATTGTTAAAACAAAAAATAGAATTATAAAATGCATTTAATCGCAGGGCTAGATATAAGTAGCCTACTAAAATCAAGAAAGAAATTTGAAGAGTTTCGTAAACATTTAGATACCGAGCAGAATAAAGCGGGTAGTATACAGGCCTTTGAGTTTTGCTATGAAGTGGCATGGAAAATGATGAAACGTTTTTGTGAAAAAGGTGGTAAGTCCCCATATACTTTAAAAGAAATATTTCGAGAAGCAGCGGTTAGCGGTTTAATTTCTGATCCTAGGAAATGGTTTAGATTTATCGAGATTCGTAACATTACAGTTCATACTTATAATGAAAAAAATGTAGAATTGGTAATTAGTATTTTTGATGAGTTTTCTGATGCTGTAGATGAGCTTATAAAAAATTTGGAGAAACGTAGTGATTCAGCTTGATAAACAAGATTTACTAATATTACGTACCATACTAAGCAAATATCCTTATAAATTTTATGCTTACGGCTCAAGAGTTAAAGGAAATCATAAAAAATTTTCTGATCTTGATCTTTGTATTATGGATGATATTAATCATGAAGTTTTGCTTGAAATTAGGAAAGTACTAGATGAGTCTGATATATCAATACATATAGATATAAAAAGATGGAATATAGATATGAATGAAGATTTCCGCTCTTTAATTAAAAAGGATATTATTCTTTTTGAATAATAATTTAGGTATCTTATGAATTTTCACGATATACGCATGCCGGAATTTATTGAAAGTTTTGCGGTCGGAAAGCCGTAATTTTCTACTTCTCATGCTATAACTAAATCAGGTAGAGAAGCAAGACATTTAGACCGCAATTACGGTTACCAAAAATATTTAATTAAAAATGCTAGATTAAGTAGCTCTGAATTTGAGCAGTTTAATAGCTTTTTTAAAGCAAGACATGGAAGTAATTTTGCTTTTAGATTTAGGGATTATGCCGATTATAAAGTAACGAACGGAATGATTGCTAAGGGTGACGGCAATTTAAATAAATTTCAGCTAAAGAATATATATAGCGATCCTATGCTCCTTACGAACGAGTTATCACTAAACCGGTTAATAATAGTGTAATTCTATATATTAATAATGTAAGAGCTATAGGCATTGTAGATTACAACGATGGTATAGTGACCTTACCAAGTCCCTTAGGTCAAGATGTAATTTTAACTGCTGATTTTACTTTTGACGTAGCAGTTAGATTTAGTATAGATAGTTTTGAATATTCTTATTGTAATGACGGTTCTATAGAATTATCCAACATAGAGTTAGTGGAGGTGATTATATGAGTATTGCGATTGAAGAGGTAATTACAAAGCTTACGAATTTTGTTTATTGTTTTCAAATTAAGCTAGCTAGCGGTGAGGAATTAAATTTAACAAATAGTGATCATGCTATAAAAAGTGAAGAGAGAGTTTTTTTACCAAATTCCGGTTTAGATTTAAAAGAAGCAGAATTTAACGATTCCGCACAAAACCATATAATCATTGAAGGTATTTTTGAAGAAAACGGCATTACGACGGCAATGGATTTAAATAATGCTATTGTTAAAATAATAATATATACTGACAAGCTTTTTGAACATTTCGTTACATATTATTGTACTTTATATACAAAATACGATTTAAACTTTAAAATACATTTAAAACCCGAAACAGTAAAATATAATCAGACTGTAATTAATCGATATAGCAAAACATGTAGAGCAGTTTTTGGAGATAGTAAATGCAAAATAGATAAAGCTTTATATAGCGGCATATATAAGGTTAAAGAAATGCTCAAGGAAAATTTAAGAATACTAAATTTAGATAAAGAAAACGGCTATTATAACGGCGGTCAAATTATATTCGGCGAAAATCGTTTTAACAGTAAAGTTCTAAGTAATTTCGGTGATTTGATTATATTAGAGGATATTATACCGGATGCTGCCAAAGATGCCGAGGAAGTAAAAATTACTGCCGGATGCGATAAAAATTTTATAAGCTGTTGCAATAAGTTTAATAATGCTATAAATTTTAGGGGCGAACCGCTAATACAAAAAAAAGATTTTATAAATTTAGTATAATCAATGAAACAAAGTTTTATAAAACTAGTATATGCAGAACTAAAGAATATAATAAATATGAAAAGCTCCAAACAACAGCAAAAAAAAGAAACGCAATTAATTGATTATTTTAAAATAGTTGAAAGTAATATATTATATACATTTCAAAAAATAAAAAAGGAATATGAAAGAGACTAAACGTTTTTTTAACAAAAATAATAGATTAAATAAAGGTTATGCTAAGACTTTTAGTGTAAACGAGCCTGATAATAATTTTTACCGTAAAAAATTTGAACATATATTACCGCCAATTGATTTAATCAGTGAGTATGAGAGTATTTATCCCGGTACTTTACAGGAATTAATACATATGGCACAAAAAGAACAAGCTCATAAGCATGCTATAGACCTAAAAAACTTGAAAATACAGGAAAGAGTCGCTAAATTAACACGAATCTGTTTATTAATATTTGGAATTTGTCTTGTAGTTTCAATTTTTTTTAAAACTTTCTAAATAAAATTAAAGATAAAATATTTTATTTACTTGTAATTTTAAATAAAATAAGTTAAATGCAATATATATTTATTTATAAACATAATACGGAGAAACTTTATTTCTAAAAATAATTTTCCTAAGGCTAATAGAGAAATCAGAGCTAGAGAAGTTCGTCTAGTAGGCGAAAACGGCGAAATGCACGGCGTCGTAAATATTAGAGAAGCATTAGATATGGCGGAAAGAGCCGGTCTTGACTTAGTCGAGATATCACCGAATGCTGTACCCCCTGTCTGTAAAATTCTAGATTTTGGTAAGTTTAAGTACGAAAGCAAAAAGCGTTTGCATGAAGCACGCAAAAAGCAAAAAATCGTCGTACTTAAAGAAATGAAATTTAAACCTAATATTAGTATAGGTGATTTTGAAACTAAGCTAAGAAAAATAAAAGAATTTTTAAAAGATGGAGATAAAGTAAAAATTTCTTTATGGTTTAAGGGACGAGAGATTCTTCATAAAGAGGTCGGTCAAGAACTATTTAAACGTATAGAAGTAGGACTCGAAGGACTCATCAAAATCGATCAGCATGCTAAAATGGAAGGTAAGCAGATGATAATGATAGTTAGCCCTGATATTAAGGTGTGATAGCTACTCAAATCGTTATGAGCTACGTGGCTGTGTTGTTACATGAATCGGTAAAACCGACTCGATGTCATCCCCGCGTAGGCAGGGATCCAGAAAAATAACTTCAATATTAATATAGAAGTTACATATTTGATAAAATAAACATATAAAAAACAAGTTTTTTATATGTTTTACTGGATTCTCGCCTACGCGGGAATGACATAAAATGAGCCATACAATAACGCCTCCTCGCGATGACGTTAAGAACAACAATAATAAAAAATCAAATCTAAATAAGTTATGCCGATTAAAATTTTAATGCCTGCTTTATCTCCAACTATGATGGAAGGAAATCTAGCTAGGTGGTTAAAAAAAGAAGGGGATAAAGTTAATCCCGGGGAAGTAATTGCCGAAATTGAAACCGATAAAGCAACGATGGAAGTAGAAGCAGTAGACGAAGGTATACTTGCCAAAATAGTTATCCCACAAAATAGTCAAAATGTACCTGTTAACTCTTTAATTGCCGTGTTAAGCGAAGAGGATGAAGAAAAAACGGACATTGATGCGTTTATTGCAAAAAATAATAATGTATCACCGTCACCGAAAGCAGATGCTAACCTTCCAAAACCCCACGAGAATATAGCTAAGGTAGAAGAACAGGTAGCAGTTATAAAACATGATGCTAGTAAAATATTCGCCTCACCACTAGCAAAAAGACTTGCAAAAATGGGAAATATTAGACTTGAGAGCGTGAAAGGTAGCGGTCCGCACGGTAGAATAGTCAAACAAGATATCTTATCATATACTCCTAACATTGTTCATAATAAAACAGTTAGTAGAAATCCTGAAGAATATCGTTTAGTACCAAATAATAATATCCGCAAGATTATAGCTAAGCGTCTGCTTGAATCTAAACAAACAGTACCACATTTTTATTTATCTATAGAATGTAATGTCGATAAATTGTTAGATATAAGAGAAGACATTAATAAATCTTTTTCTGAAGATAAATCAACAAGGATATCGATTAATGATTTTATTATTTTAGCAGTAGCCAAAGCTTTACAAGAAGTACCAAATGCCAATGCTAGCTGGGGAGAAGATGCAATTAGGTATTACAATAATGTCGATATTTCAGTAGCGGTAGCGATTGAGAACGGGCTTGTTACGCCGATAGTTAAAAATGCCAATCAAAAAAACATTATAGAGCTATCTCGTGAAATGAAAGAATTAATAAAGAAAGCAAAAGATAATAAATTAACCCCTGAAGAATTTCAGGGCGGAGGGTTTACCATTTCTAACCTCGGTATGTACGGTATTAAGAATTTCAATGCTATAATTAACCCACCGCAAAGTTGTATAATGGGTGTTGGAGCTAGTGCAAAACGTGCTATAGTCAAGAATGATCAAGTAATTATAGCAACAATTATGGACGTAACTCTTTCTGCCGATCACCGAGTAGTAGACGGAGCAGTCGGTGCTGAGTTTTTGGCAGCATTTAAGAAGTTTATAGAAAGTCCCACTTTGATGCTGATATAAATGGTCATTGCGAGCATTGCCCATGTGGATCAATTTTACCTCTGTGTCATCCCGTGGCTTGACCACGGGATCCATAAAAACAATTTAAAATACTAATATTATAGTATTTTAATCTGGATACCGCGATTAAGTCGCGGTATGACAATAATAAAAATAAATCAAAAATAACATGAGTTTTTCAGATAATTTAGCAAAAATTTTAGATAAATATGAAAATTTAGGCAAAAAACTATCTTCCGGCATTATGGGAGAGGAGTTTGTTAAGGCATCTAAAGAATATGCCGAGCTTGAAGATGTTGTAGCAAAAATTAAAGAATATAATAAAGCTAAATCTGAGCTTGAAGAAGCAAATAATTTTAAGCTAGAAGTGGGACTTGATAATGCCACTTTAGAAATGATTGAAGACGAAATACACACTCTTGAAAATTCGTTACCAAAACTTGAAAGAGCCGTAAAAATTGCTTTATTACCGAAGGATGATGCGGATAGTAAAAGTGCTATTATTGAAGTTAGAGCAGGAAGCGGCGGAGAAGAAGCCGCACTTTTTGCTGCCGTACTTTTCAATATGTACCAACGATACGCCGAGTTAAAAGGATGGCGTTTCGAGATATTAGCAATTTCCGATACGGGAATAGGCGGTTATAAAGAAGCATCGGCGTCGATAAAAGGCAAAGATGTATTCTCTAAGCTCAAATTTGAGTCAGGCGTTCATAGAGTGCAGAGAGTACCGGAAACGGAATCACAAGGACGTATTCACACTTCGGCAGCAACGGTTGCAGTACTTCCTGAAGCTGAAGAGGTTGATATTAAAATTGAAGATAAAGACTTAAGAATCGATACTTATAGAGCTTCGGGGGCTGGTGGGCAGCATGTTAATACTACCGATTCTGCCGTACGTATCACTCATATCCCTACCGGTATTACCGTAGCCTTGCAAGATGAGAAGTCACAGCATAAAAATAAAGCAAAGGCATTAAAAATTCTACGTGCTAGAATTTATGAGGAAGAACGCCGCAAAAAAGAACAAGAAAGAGCCGACAGTAGACGATGGCAGGTAGGTTCGGGAGATCGTTCGGAACGGATACGTACTTATAATTTTCCACAGGGAAGAGTATCCGACCATAGAATAAACTTAACACTTTATAAGATAGACGAAGTAGTTAAAAACGGACAATTAGATGAGTTTGTTGAAGCTCTAATTGCAGATGACGAGGCTAAGAAACTTTCAGAGATATAGATTATAGTTTTGTTGTATGGCTTTTTTGTGTTATTCCTAGCTTAGCATTTTGTTGCATGGATCGGTAAATGCTCTTTATGTCATTCCCGCGAAAGCGGGAATCCAGAAAAAAAGTAAAATACAGCAAATTTTTGAAATTAAAAGCTCGATTTATCTCGCTTTATGCTGGATTCTCGCTTCTGCGGGAATGACATAGGAGTCATTAAAATGAAAACACAAGTATCTATAAACGGTAAAATCTGGCAGCAGAAACTGATTAACGAAGATATAGTCACCGAGTTATGTCGTAGTTTCAAAATTAGTGATTTACTGGCTAGGATAGTATCATTAAGAGTAAATAATATAGAGGAAGTAGAAAATTTTTTGATACCGAAAATCAAAAATTTATTACCTAATCCTTTTCATCTACTCGATATGGAAAAGGCTGTAGATAGAACAGTTAAAGCTATTTTAAATAACCAAAAAATATGTATCTTTGCCGATTATGATGTGGACGGTGCTACTTCAGCCGCTTTACTTAAAAATATTTTTAGAGATTTAAATATAATATGTGATATTTATGTTCCCGATCGTATAGCTGAAGGATACGGCCCAACTCCTTTTGCTATGCAAAAAATTAAAGATACCGGCACAGAATTATTAATTACGGTTGATTGCGGTGCTATGGCACATGAAGCCCTAAAATACGCAAAAGACGTTAACCTTGATGTTATAGTAATCGATCATCATATAGCTACGGAAATATTACCTGATGCAGTAGCTATAGTAAATCCAAATCGTATTGATGAAAAAAGCGAATGTAAACATTTGGCAGCCGTAGGAGTTGCTTTCTTATTTGCAACTGCAATATTATCGAATTTAAAGAAGCAAAATTATTTCACGCAAACAATGCTTCAGCCTAATCTAATGAGATATCTAGATTTAGTGGCTCTTGGTACTGTTTGTGATATGATGAAATTAACAGGCTTAAATCGTGCATTTGTCGCAAGCGGATTGAAAGTAATGCAACAAAGGCAAAATATAGGGATTAAAACATTATATGATATGGCAGGGCTTAATGAAATACCGAAATGCTATCATTTAGGGTTTATTCTAGGTCCACGTATCAATGCAGGCGGTAGAGTAGGAAAGTCAAGTTTAGGGGCTAATCTCCTATCTACTAGTTGTTCTAATGAAGCAAGTAAATTAGCTGAAGAACTTGAAAAACATAATAATGAGCGTAAAGTAATTGAGTTATTAATGATAGAAGAGGCAACAGAAATTGCTTTAACTCAACAAGATAGTAGTTTATTATTTATCGTAAAAGAAGGATGGCATCCAGGCGTTATAGGAATCGTTGCCGGCAGATTAAAAGAAAAATTTGATAAGCCGGTAGCGGTTATAGCTTTAAATGACGGGATTGGTAAAGCTTCATGCCGTTCTATTTTAGGTATTGATTTCGGTGCTGAGATTATCAATGCTAAAAGCAAAGATTTACTAATAGCAGGCGGAGGTCATGCTATGGCGGCAGGTTTTACCGTAACTGCTGAAAAATTACAAGAATTGCAGAATTTTTTTAATAATGCTTTTAGAATTAGTATAAATAAACTAGAAAATTATAAGCATGCGGAATATGATATTGATTTAACGGTTAATAGTGTAAATTTTCCTTTAATGGAGGAATTAAACACTTTAGAGCCTTTCGGTCAAGGAAATCATGAGCCTATATTTAAATTCGATGATTTATTTGTATTAAAAGCAGATATCGTTGGAAGTAAGCATATTAAATGTATGCTTGTTCCAAATAAGCGAGGCTTTGGTAATAAAGCCTTATCTGCTATTGCTTTTAATTCGGTAGGAACTTCATTTGAAGATGTTTTATTAAGCCCTAAAGCAAAAAATATTGCCGCAATAGGAACGTTAAAAACCAATAATTGGCAAGATAATTATACTATTCAATTAATTATAAAAGATATAGTTCTTAGAGAGTAGATAACGTTGCTCGCATGGATACCTGAACCGTCATTGCGAGGAAGGCTTGCTTGCGTGGACCAAATTCACCTCTGTCATCCCGTGGCTTGACCACAAAATCCAGTTAAAAATACTAAAATATTAGTATTTTTTATTATTTTTATGGACCCCGTGGTCAAGCCACGGGGTAACACAGTGGGTTTTACCGGTCTACGCAACAATGCCTTGCGAGGAGCCGTAGGCGACGCGGCAATCTAGAAAAAATAATAAAAAAATTCTGTAAATCAGAATTTTTTCTTCCTTGCTTTATCAATTGTTATGCAATTTCCTCGCAATGACGGGAAAACTGATCCACGCGGGCAATACCTGCTCGTAATGACGATTTGAGTTGACAATGTGCTATTACGTTGTTAGTATGCTTTTACATACATAAAACAGCTCTTATAAGCTAACAAGATAAATAATTCTTCAAACCGCAAGAATAAATAAAATTTTCTAAAAATCTAATTTGATTCCTAATTTTAAATAAGTATATTACTTACCTTTAAACTTAATTGCTAACTCAACTTTTCAATTATAATCTATTAATAATAAAATAATGAACACAACTAATAAAGAATCTACAGAAGAACTTAACAATACTGAATCCAATAACAATCATAATAATTTTCCAGAAAACGGTAATATTATTAATTTAAAACAATTAAAACGTAAATTACCGGAGGAACTACAAGCTCAAGCAGAAGAATTAAAAATCGAAAATATTAATTCATTACTTAAACAAGAATTAGTTTTTGCAATTTTGAAAAAATCTGTAGAGCAGGGAGGCTTAATAGTGGGAGAAGGAGTACTTGAAGTACTACCTGACGGATTTGGTTTTTTACGTTCGCCAGAAGTAAACTATTTAGCAGGTCCTGATGATATTTATATTTCTCCTAGTCAAATTCGTCGTTTTGGTCTGCGTACCGGTGATACGGTAGAAGGTCAGATCAGAGCTCCAAAAGCCGGAGAACGTTATTTTGCTTTACTGAAAGTCAATAGAGTAAATTTTGAAGACCCTTCTAAAGCTTATCATCGTGTTCATTTTGATAATTTAACTCCCTTATATCCTGATGAAAAATTAGGATTAGAACTTGAAAATAATAGTAAAGATGGTAAGGATTTTAGTACACGGGTTATTGAACTTGTTGCCCCTATGGGTAAAGGACAACGTGCATTAATAGTAGCACCGCCTCGTACAGGTAAAACCGTATTATTACAAAATATAGCACATGCAATTACAACTAATAATCCGGAAGTATTTTTAATAGTACTGTTAATAGACGAAAGACCTGAAGAAGTAACCGATATGCAACGTTCCGTGCGTGGAGAGGTTGTTAGCTCTACTTTCGATGAACCAGCAAGTAGGCACGTGCAGCTTGCAGAAATGGTTATTGAAAAAGCAAAACGTTTAGTAGAACATAAAAAAGACGTGGTAATTTTAGTAGATGCGATAACACGTTTAGCTCGTGCTTATAATACCGTAGTGCCGTCATCAGGGAAAGTATTAACGGGCGGCGTTGATGCTAATGCACTACAAAGACCGAAAAGATTTTTCGGAGCAGCAAGAAATATCGAAAATGGCGGTTCGCTTACTATAATCGGTACGGCTTTAATTGAAACTGGTTCTCGTATGGATGAAGTAATTTTTGAAGAATTTAAAGGTACAGGTAATTCTGAGATAGTTCTAGATCGTAAGATTGCCGATAAGCGTATTTATCCGGCTATTGATATAACTAGATCAGGAACTAGAAAAGAAGATTTATTAGTAGATAAAATAATATTAAATAAAATGTGGGTTCTTCGTCGTATTATCGATCCGATGGGTAGCAGTGAGGCAATAGAATTTTTACTCAAAAAACTTGAAAATACTAAAACTAACGGTGAGTTTTTTGAGATGATGAAGAGTCCTGAACGCCCTAAAAACGGTTTATAGTCGTATCGTCATTGTGAGCGGACCGGTAAAGTCACTGTGTCACCCCGTGGTCAAGCCGGCGTTGTTGCATGGCCCGAAAAACCTACTCGATGTCATTCCCGCGAAAGCGGGAATCCAGCGTAAAGCGAGATAAATCGAGCTTTTAATTTTTAAAATTTGTTGTATTTATACCTTTTTTTCTGGATTCCCGCTTTCGCGGGAATGACATAAGAGCCATGCAACAAGCCCGGTCAAGCCACGGGATGACAGAGGTAAAATTGATCCACGCGGGCAATGCCTGCTCGCAGTGATAGGGTGTATCTTCCTCACAATGACGTTGATTATACTAATTAAAAACATAAAAAATCATGAGTATAACACCTGATTATTTAATTGAAAGAAGACAAATAAAATCTCGTTTGTTAATTTGGAAACTAGCAGCTATTATTTTAATTGCTATCGTATTCTTACTATTCGGTAAAGATTTTGCTCCAAAAGAGGTTTTACCTATTAATAGTAATGAAGACTATATAGCTTCCGTATTAATAGATGAAATAATTCTTGAAGACGAAAAGCGTGACAAAAAGCTCAAAAAAATAATCGATGATTCTCATATTAAAGCGTTAATAGTTAACGTAAATTCTCCCGGCGGTACGGTAGTCGGCTCTGAAAAAATTTATAACATCTTACGCAAAATATCCGAGAAAAAGCCGGTAGTAATCGTTATGGGAACAATGGCTGCAAGCGGCGGTTATTTAATCTCTCTCGGAGGCGATTATATTATTAGCCATAACGGAACTATTACGGGTTCAATCGGTGTAATACTACAAACAGCCGAGGTAACGGAGCTTGCTCAAAAACTGGGAATTAAGTTTAATAATTTTAAATCGGGTGAATTAAAAGCTGTCCCAAATCCTACCGAAAAACTGACGGAAGCAGTGCGGGTAGCCATTATGGAAAATATAGAAGATACTTATAATTTTTTCCTTGAACTCATTTCAGAGAGGCGTAATCTTCCTATAGAAGAAGTAAAAAAGCTTGCAGACGGACGAGTATATTCAGGTCGTCAGGCTTTAAAGTTAAAGCTTGTGGATGCTATAGGCTCGGAAGATACTACATTAAAATGGTTACAGGAAGTTAAGAAAATTAATGCTAATCTACTAGTTAAAGATTATCAATTAAAACCAAAACCAAAATTAATCGACATAATACTTGAAGATTTTGATAGTATAGCACCTAGTTTTTTTTAAAATAGTTTTAACGGAATCAAAGCGATTTTTTAATAATGGTTACTAAGAATTATTTAATAGATAAAGTACATGATATGCTGAATTATCTTTCCAAAGAAGATGTTAAAGATTCAGTAGATTTAATCTTAGATTATTTAAGTCGGTCTCTCAAAGAACAAGAGCGTATCGAAATTAGAAATTTTGGTAACTTCTCCATCCGCAAACGCAAATTCCCTGAAAGCAATAAATTCTATAATATTGTTTATTATAGAATGCCTAAAAATTTATTTAAGGAGTAGATAAGTTATGGAATGGTCTAAATATAGTGTTATAGAGAAGTGGACAATAATAAAAAGCATAGTACTACATAATAATATTTTCCATGGCTCTTCATATTGAAGATTTAGAACTCTTCAAAAAAATATTATCGATAGACGGAAAGCTGGTTATTCAAGGACTTAATATAGACCCTCTTATGTATCACGATATTATAGGTAATAGGAAATATGATTCTTTTTTTGAAGCATTATATAATTACTTAAATGATAGTAAATCAGCATTCATGCCTTTAGTATCTAAT
This sequence comes from Rickettsia asembonensis, assembly GCF_000828125.2. NCBI lineage: Bacteria > Pseudomonadati > Pseudomonadota > Alphaproteobacteria > Rickettsiales > Rickettsiaceae > Rickettsia > Rickettsia asembonensis. The sequence goes on from NZ_JWSW01000006.1 coordinate 30,101, forward strand.
AAGAAAGAATATTATCCTATTTTTGAAGAAGTATGTAATGAATCTTTAAAGGAAAAAATATCATTAATAATGACATATTTAGAAAAAGAATCTGATGATCACCCTAGATGGGAATATGAAGATACTTTAGAATATTATTTAAAAACTAGAAAAAATTATGATAAGATATTTAATAATTTTATTTGCTTCTATAGCTTTAATTGGTTGTACGGGTCAAAAAACAACGAAATCAAAAGAAGTAGTAGAACTTGACGGTGATCCAAGTTATACAATTATGAAAACAATTGATAATACTAACAGAAATATTGCTAATACCACCTCATCTCTTCCGAGTACTACGGTTAGATAAAAATGCTTGTTATTATTTCTTCCGCTAAAACTCTTAATTTTGAGAAGTTAACTCCCAAAACAGGGCTAACTTCTCTTATATTCCCTAATTTAACCAATCAGTTACTTTCTAAACTCCAAAGCTATTCTGAGAATCAATTATCGGAAATAATGAATATAAGTGCAAAGCTTGCACATATAAATAAAGAAAAATTTAAGAATTTTAATAATCAAGAGAGTAAAGCAGCTATTTTTGCTTATGCAGGAGATGTTTTTAATAATATACATGTAGAAAAACTAACTAATCATGAACTAAATTTCCTGCAATCATATTTGCTTATTATATCAGGTCTTTACGGAGCCTTAAAACCGTTAGATGCTATTAAGCCGTATAGATTAGAAATGGCAACAAAATTAAATGAAATAAACTTAATGAGTTTTTGGCAAGATGAGATCACGGATTATATTAATAAAGTCCTTGCTAAGCATGAAAATAAATATTTACTCAATCTAGCATCACAAGAATATTCATCTGTAGTAAATCCAAATAAGCTTAAATATCAATTAGTTAACATTCATTTTAAAGAAAATAGGAATGATAAATTATCAACAATTGGAATAAATGCTAAAAAGGCTCGGAGGGCGATGGTCAAGGTTATTGCTAACAACCTAATCGACTCACCTGAGCTACTTAAGAATTTCTCATATTTAGGTTATGAATTTAGTCCCAAACACTCATCTGATAGTGAAATAGTGGACTTGAACCACCGACCTTTACGATATCAACCTAAGAGCCACTATTACCATGCTTTTTTACTTTTCTCTCATATACTAATTTATAGCTTACAACCCTCTGTATTTAAGTTTTTTTCTCTATTACCAAAAATTACAACTTAACTGTAGTAGAGTTGCAGTGATTTGTCAATGTCTAAAAAATATTACAAATTTAAAAATAACATGTGGATATGATGAGCATATGGTTAGTGCAAATTCATGATCAATTTTTATCTTATAAATATACCTGGACCTTTTGAATTTGATAAGAAATTATAGCAACTATTAATTGTTAAATTGTATATAGTTGAGATAAATCATCATTTTTTAAAGTATAGTCCTATTTAACATAAGATTTGTTTTTCTGAGTAAAGCATATTACAGTTTAATTTATATATAAATTGCTGTGGGAGGATTTATGTTAGTTAAATTACTATTGTTTACTAAAGAAGTATTACATGAAATTAAAGCTCCACAGGCAAAACGCTGTAAAAGCAAACATTTAAATAACCGTAATGTTCCATAGCCTTTATAATTAGCTTCAGTTTCTAGCACTAATAACTCTCTTTCAACTGCTTTAAAATTAAATAAACTTAAATCTACGATATTGATGATCTGTGCTAACTAATTCATCTAAACTGACCATTGTTATTTGATGCTCTGACATTTCTTTACTTTCTTATTTTTTTATTACATTATAACCTCTTACTACTCATATCTCAACACTCCCCTTTTAGGGAGCGAATTTCAAAAATTAGTATGGCAAGAGCTAATGAATGTACCTTACGGTGAAACAAGAAGTTACTTTACTCAAGCTAAATTAATAGGTAGAGAAAGATCTTACAGAGCCGTTGCAAATGCTAACGGAGCAAATAAATTTGCTATAATTATTCCCTGTCACCGCATCATCAATAATAACGGCGAGCTTGGAGGCTACGGCTCAGGGCTAGATCGTAAAAAATGGCTTATTGAACATGAGAAGCAGAATTATTAAATAAAAAATCAATGCCTGAATTTCGGTTACAGTGGTTTTAAGAAGTTCGTATAATATAATTATAAATTTATATTATAGGATAAATTAATATGTTTAATGAGCTTCAAATTAATGAGATTCAAAGGCAAGAATATTATCAGGCATTAATTAATAAAGATGACAGATATGAAAATATCTTTTTTGTAGCGGTTAAAACCACAGGAGTATTTTGTAGACCGACTTGCCCTGCACGAAAGCCTAAATTTGAAAATTGTGAATTTTATAAAACTGCTAAGGAAGCTTTGCATGCTTCATATAGACCTTGTCAGCGTTGCAAGCCTCTTTCTCATCCTTACGAAGCTTCAGATTTAGTTCGCACTCTTGTTGACGCTGTTGAGCTTGAGCCTGCTAAGAGGTGGAAAGATAGTGATTTTGATAAGCTATCAGTAGATGCTTCTACAGCACGTCGCCAATTTAAAAAACGTTTTGGTATGACGTTTGTAGAATATGCAAGAGCAAGGCGTATGGGTATTGCGATGAAGCAAATTCGCATGGGTGAATCAGTAATTAATACACAAATTGATATGGGTTATGAGTCAAGTAGCGGTTTTCGAGATGCTTTCTCTAAAATAATGGGCGGACCGCCGACAAAACTTAATAAGCATTTAAATATTTTAAAAGCTGCTTGGTTAGATACTACACTTGGGGCTATGATTGCAATTAGCGATGAAAAGCTACTTTACTTATTAGAATTTGTTGATAGAAGAGGTTTAGAGCTGGAAATTGAAAGGCTAAGAATTAAGACGAAATCTGCTATTATTCCTGGAAGTACTAAACCGATTTTAATGATTGAAGAGGAGCTTAAATTGTACTTTAACGGTACTTTACAAAAGTTTAATACACCTATATATCTTTTAGGAAGCCCATTTCAAAAAATGGTTTGGCAAGAATTAGTTAATATACCTTACGGTGAAACACGAAGTTATTTAAATCAGGCTAAAGCTTTGGGCAAACCTACTTCTTATAGAGCTGTTGCAAATGCTAACGGCATGAATCAGTTAGCAATAATTGTTCCTTGCCATCGTATTATTAATAGCAATGGCGAACTTGGAGGATATGGCGGAGGATTACATCGTAAAAAATGGCTTATTGAACATGAAAGAAAATTTACAACAAATTAGAAATATTTTACTTGAGAATGCTACTATTCCTGTGGAACGTAGAACGCTGTTTTTTAAAACTAAGGAAGGGAAGTATGGAGAGCATGACCGGTTTATTGGGGGTACCATGCCGATTTTACGTAAAATAGCTAAAAGTTATTATAATTTAGATGTGGGGGATTTAAGCAGCCTTATTACTTCAGAATTTAATGAAGAAAGATTTTTAGCGTTAGCTATTTTAATTATGCAATATCAGAAAGCACAAGATAAAGAGCTTTTTTATAATTTTTATTTAAACAATATAAAATACGTAAATAATTGGAATTTAGTGGATGCTTCGGCTCATCATATAATCGGAGCTTATTTATGGGATAAAGAAAAGGACTATCTTTTTACATTAACAAAATCGGAAATTCTTTGGGAGAGATGAATAGCTATAGTCGCTACTTGGTATTTTATCAAAAATAATGAATTAGATACGACTTTTGAAATAGCAAAATTACTCTTAAACGATAAACATGATTTAATGCATAAAGCAGTAGGTTGGATGCTGCGTGAAGCAGGCAAAAAGGATGAAAAACAGTTAATAAATTTTTTAGATCGTTATATATCACAAATGCCAAGAATGATGTTACGTTATGCAATAGAGAAATTTCCTGAAGAGGTACGTAAGAATATTTTGCAAAAAAAATAACTTATGCTAGTATACTCGTTTAATTTGAAAAATTGGCTACGTTATCTTTTGCTGATAATCCTCATGTACTAGTATGTACGCTGCGGTTATCAGCTTCAAGATGCCTTGCTCTTTTCCAAATTAAACTTCGTCTACCAACTCTTCATTTATTAGATGTATATTCAATTTTAATTTAGCAAAGGTATTATTATGTTAAAAACTTTATTAGTCGGTTTTATAACTTTAATTTGTGCAGTAAGCTATGCTGATGACCAAACAGCTCAAAATCCTAATTCTACAAATTCTTCTTCTGATCAGCCCAATGATCTATTGCCTGCAGAGGCAGCCGTTAACTTTGCACAGCCTTGGGCAAGACCTACAACAAATGTGCAAGGTAAAGTTGGCAATTCTGCTATGTATTTTACATTAATAAATACTAGAAATAAGAGTCATAATTTAGTGAATATATCTTCAGATAAGATAAGCGGAATAGAAATTCATCAAACAATTAATGATCAAGGAGTTAGTAAAATGGTAAAAGTCGATTATCCATTTTTAATTGCCGGTAATATTAATATTGATTTTAAGCCCGGTGGCATGCATGTTATGCTTTATGACCCTAAAGTAGATTTAAACGCAGGAGATGAGTTTAAAATAACTTTTTACTTTGATGACAATACACGAAAAATAGTAAATGTTAAAGTAGCAAATGACAATCCGTATAATAAAACAGGGAATTAAGAAAAACATCATAAGCTAAGCTACTAAAGGTATTATTGCGTGACTCAGAAAATGCGTTTTATGTCATTCCCGCGAGGCATTGTTGCGTGGATCAATTTCACCTCTGTCATCCCGTGGTTTGACCACGGGATGACAGAGGTGAAATTGATCCATGCAACAACACTGGTCAAGCCACGGGGTGACACAGTAGGTTTTACCGATCCACGCAACAAGGCCTTCCCGCGAAAGCAAGAATCCAAAGTGTATACGTGATAAAATAAACCTATAAAAAACAAGTTTTTTATAGGTTTATTGGATTCCTGCTTAGCTAGGAATGACATAAAAGACATCATCCTAAAAAACATATGACCCTAGAAATTACCGGAAGTGAGTTAATTAAATCTAAACTTACAGATGCTCCTGAACGCTGCGGGATTTATCAGATGTTTGACGTTAACAAGCAGGTGATCTATGTCGGTAAAGCTAAAAATTTAAAGAAACGCCTTACTAATTACATTAAAAGCGATTTAGATAATAAGACGCTTCGGATGATTGCAAATACTTGTTTTTTAGAGTACAGCATTACTAATTCCGAAGTTGAGGCACTACTTTTAGAAGCCCAGCTAATCAAAAAATTTCAGCCGAAATTTAATATTCTTCTTAAGGACGACAAGTCTTTTCCTTTCATCAAGTTACGTTTAGATCATGATTTCCCGCAATTGCTAAAATATAGAGGTAAAACTCTAAGTGATGGGAAGTTTTTTGGTCCTTTTGCTTCCGCCACAGAAGTTAATACTACTTTAATGGAATTGCAAAAAATCTTTAAATTACGTTCCTGCACGGATAATTACTTTAATTCACGTACTCGTCCTTGTCTGCAATATGAGATTAAACGTTGTTATGCTCCTTGCGTCGGTAAAATAAATAAAGAGGACTATAGGGACTTAGTAGCTCAGGTTAAAGATTTTTTACAAGGTCGTACTAAAGAACTTCAAGAGAACTTATCTAAAAAGATGGAAGAGCTAAGTAGTCAGATGCGTTTTGAAGAGGCGGCAGAAATTAGAGACCGTATTAAGGCACTTAGTTATGTGCAGCTTAAGGCAGGTGTTTCAGATATTGTTAAAGACGCAGATATAATCGCTATTGTAGAAAAGAGCGGACATTATTGCGTAGAAGTGTTTTTATATAGGGCAGGGCAAGCATGCGGTAATATTCCTTATTTTCCTACTTCTACCGAAAATAGTACTAAAGAAGAAGTATTGGAATATTTTTTATTACAATTTTATCAAAAACAACAAGTACCTGCGGAAATTATAATTAATCATGAAATTAATGATAAAGAGAATGTGATAGAGGCGATTAAAAAAATCAATAATATTACTAAACTCAATATTATAATACCTATTAGTGGAGGTAAAGCCAAGCTAGTTCAGAATGCCGCAATAAATGCTTTATTCTCTCTAGAGCAATATTTGAAGAAATTTACAAAAAATCAAGAGATTATGCTTGAAATCAAAGAGCTATTTGGTCTTCCTGAAATTCCTGAAAGAATTGAGATTTATGATAATAGCCATATTCAAGGTAAGTTTGCAGTCGGCGTTATGGTAGTTGCCGGTAAAGCCGGCTTTGATAAAAAGGAATATCGGGTTTTTAATATCAATTCTCACTCTCTCTTATGTCATCCCCGCGAAAGCGGGGATCCAGAAAGGTTAATAGATTCCCGCTTTCGCGGGAATGACATTAATGATGCTAAAGGTGACGATTATGAAATGCTCTGGCTAGTTTTAACACGAAGATTAACTAGACTTAAGAATGAGCCGCATAAATTGCCAAGCTTGATGATTATAGACGGTGGCAAAGGGCATTTAAGGCTAGTTAAAGAGGTAATGGATAAATTTGAGATGAATATTCCTTTTGTTTGTATGTCAAAAGGAGTAGATAGAAATGCCGGTCTTGAGCAGTTCCATATGACAGGTAAAGAAGTATTTACTCTGGATAAAAATTTGCCGATTATGAAATATTTACAAATTTTGCGGGATGAGGCGCATAATTTCGCCATAAAGAATCATAGACTCGGTAGATCGCGTGCCATAAAATTATCAAGCCTTGATGATATAGAAGGTATAGGTGAAACTCGTAAAAAAGCATTGCTGCACTATTTCGGTTCTTATAAAGCAGTATGTGATGCAACAATAGATGAGCTTACTAAAGTAAACGGTATTAATAAGTCACTTGCCGAGATGATTTTTAATACTTTGCACAAAAAAACTAATTTTATAACTCATAATTATGCTATAATATGAGTTATAAAATAAATATTTATAGCTCATGATATGGAATTGGCAGCATAAAGATTGGCCTAACTTTAAATATGATCAGAAACATATATTAGATTTAGAGAAAAATTTTGTTAAAAATAACGGTATTCTTTTAGGGGCAGCTAAATATCTTTCAGAAGCAGATCAAAATAATTTGATTGTTATGCTTGCAAGTGATGAAGCTTTAAATAGTTCTGAAATTGAGGGTGAATATTTAAACAGAGCTAGCGTACAATCTTCTATAAAGCGTTATTTTAATATAGCAACGGATAATAGAAAAGCTTCCCCTGCAGAAAACGGAATTTCTGAATTGCTTGCCGATATGTATTATTCGTATGAGCAACCCTTAAGTCATGATTGTTTGTGTCAATGGCATGAAATGTTAACTAACGGTAGAAGAGATTTGGGTGCTATAGGAAAATATCGCGCTCACTTAGAGCCTATGCAGGTAGTATCAGGTAAATATCATGAACCTACAATTCATTTTGAAGCTCCTCCGTCTAATATTATACAGCAAGAAATGGATAAGTTCATAAAATGGTATAATGATACTAAAGATATTCTTCCTCTGACGAAAGCTGCTATAGCCCATCTTTATTTTGAGTCTATACATCCATTTGAAGACGGTAACGGAAGAATAGGTAGAGTTATTACTATAAAAATGCTGTGTCAAAATATAGGACAACCTATATTAATAGCCTTATCGCATGTAATAAATGAGGAAAAGAAATTATATTATAATGCTTTAGAAAATAATAATAAAAGTTTAGAAATTACTGATTGGATATTATATTTTGTTGAAACGATAATTAAAGCTCAAGATTATACTTTACGTAATATAGAGTTTTTAATAAATAAAACAAAATTTTACGATAAATTCAAAAATATATTAAACGCACGACAAGAAAAAGTAGTTAAAAGAATTTTTGAGGAAGGAGTAGAAGGTTTTAAAGGCAGTTTAAGTGCTAAAAACTACGTAACTATTACTAAAACTTCTAAAGCTACCGCTACAAGAGATCTCCAAGAATTAGTAGAAATGCAAGCATTTATTAAAACCGGAGAACTCAAAGGAACGAGGTATAGTATTAATATCATTTCTAGCTAGAAGCGGCGTTGTCACATGGATCGAAAAACCTACTCGATGTCATTCCCGCGTGAACCAAAAAACGCGTTCGGTGTCATACCGTGGCTTGACCACGGTATCCATAAAAAACTAAAAATACTAATAATTTAGTATTTTTAACTGGATCCCGCGATCAAGCCGTGGGATGACATTAGAGGTTACTGAATTCCTGCTTTCGCAGGAATGACATCAAACCATAATAATACCGTCCTAAAATAAATACCACAAGACTCATCATCGTTCCTATAAACACCCCTCTAAGGTTGAAATATTGTAACGATAAAGAATAATATTCCCACGTTAAAAAAGTAGCTGCTCCGCCAAGCGATGATAAGACCATTACGGTTTTAGATGTTCTGATACCGAAAAGCGTTGTTATTAACGGTACTAATATTACCGGTCCCCAAAAGCCGGTAAAGAACACTACTAAGTCAATTACGTTACTAAATTTTAAAGCTACAATTATCGCAAAACTTCCTATTATAATGTTAATAATTCGGGCAATTAATAATAATTTTTGCTGATTTTTTACTTTAAGTATAGGGTTAATTATGTCCTTAACGAGAGCTATAGAAGTAACGTTTAAATCAGAATCGGCAGTAGACATAACGGCAGCTAAGAGTCCGCTCATTACTACCCCTTGAATTAAAGGTGGAATAATTTTGTTGATTAAATAAGGTAATACTAAATTTGACGGTTGGTTTGGATAAAGCTTATAAGCAATTAAACCGTTTAAAGTAATGCAAATCAAGAAGAAAAAATATATAGCGGATTTTGCATATATTGCTTTAGTTGTTTGAGCCGGATTTTTATTAATTAAAGCTCTTTGAATAAATGTAGGATATAGATTCATGACGCTAAAGCTTAAAGCTGCTGCAATCGTATAAGAAAGTAGGTTGCTCTGATCAAAATTTGCATTTTCCGTAGGTAGGTTATTAATAAAATCTACAAAACCGATTTTATTTAAACTGATAAAAGTTATGGTCGGTATAGCGATTATCATCGCCAAAAATTGTAGTAAATTAGTAAAAACAATAGATTGTAAGCCACCGATTGTAGTATATATAAGTACTATACTATAACTTAAAATTACTCCATTTACATAATTTATTTCTAAGATATATTGAAAAATATAGCCGCTTACGCTTATTTGAGCAGCCAAAAACCCTACTGAAACAATGACTGAGCTAACACCGCCGGTAAAACGACCGATGTTACCGTAATATGTACTCAGGATATCGCCAATGCTTTCAGCTCCGTAATGTTTGGCAATTAAAGGCACTATATAGATCGCAATTAATATATCTATAGGTATTGTAAGCATCAAAGCATAGGCATAATATTCATGTTCTAAAAAAACCTTTTCCATAATACCGAAAGTGGTAGCACCTCCGACAGAGCTTGCAAATATTGTAGCTATTAATAACAGTTTACTATTTTTTGCTTTACTTTCGACATTTGCATAGTTCTTAAAACTACTATGTTTAGCTCGGTAATATATACCAGTGAGTAGAATAGATATTAGATATATGAATACGATAATATTATCTATAGGTATTTTAAACATAAATTAGGTTTAGTTTTTAAATGACATTCACTATAGGTTATTATTTTTTAATATACTATAATTAATTTAAACTTCAGATGTAGAACCTAAAATGGTAGTACTATATTTTTCATAAATATCTTTATCAGGATTATATTGGTATATATTATCTTGATGCTCTATAAACTTATTTTCTTTTTTACTTAATAGCTCCATTGGCATATAAGTGTTATCATTATCTTGGTCTAAAGTTTTTTTACTATTTTTACAATATTCTTGGATTTTTAAAATAGCTAATATAGCAAAAATTACACAACAAATTGTTAATACTCCGTCTTTAGTAAATGATAAAAATGTTGAAGTAATTGAAGAATTACCGGACGGCATGTTTGACTCTTCTTTATGGGAGTGTTGA